>JALTEE010000088.1 GCA_027007865.1 bacterium | reverse complement strand
TTGAGGTTAGAAAATTTAAAGAATCCGTCTATGAAAGAACCAGATCCATCCCAAAACTCTATCTCGTTGATACGGGACTTTGCAAGAACTTTTCCTCCAAAGATGTGGGGAGGCGTCTTGAAAATGCGGTTTACCTTGAATTGCGCAGACGGGAATACGATATATTTTACCATTCGGAGAAAAGAGAATGTGATTTTATTGCTGTCAAAGACGGCAATTATTACCCTATACAGGTAACTTACGAATTAAATGAGAATAATCGTAAAAGGGAAATTGAGGGGCTCATAGAAGCCGCAAAAAGATTCCAATGCCGATCCGGCGTTATAATAACAAACGATGAAGAATATACAATGAATGAAAACGGCATAGAGATAAATGTCATTCCTTTGTGGAAATGGCTCTTGTCTTCGGTAAAAATGTAAAATTTTTCCCCTACTTACTATTTCTTAGTTCCAATTTCTTATTTCTCACTTGCGACGAAGTCCCGTCACTTCTAACTTCTAACTTCTTAGTTCCTACTTATGTTGCAGAGGGGTTTCGCGTAGCGACGGGGTATTTAAAGAGCCATATGGACTTACCATGCAAATAGCTGCTCCTCTTCAAGGGGAGCTGTCCGGTTCTGCCGGACTGAGGGGTATTCGGGAATAAGTAGGAAGTTAGAACTGAGAAGTTAAATCGGTCATTCCGGACTTGATCCGGAATCTCATTGAGATGCTGAACCAAGTTCAGCATGACATTTATTAATTCCCCTCTATAGAGGGGTGTCGCGTAGCGACGGGGTGTTTATAGAGCCATATGTACTTCCCATTTATTTCCTATTTCTTAGTTCTCAGTTCCTACTTGCGACGAAGTCGCCTAACTTGGGACGAAGTCCCGTCACTTCTCATTTCCTACTTCTAACTTCCCACTTGAGGCGAAGCCTCCTTAGGCGAAGCCTCCTTAGGCGAAGCCTCTCTACGAAGTCGCCATTTTTTCAATAATTAACTTGACATTAAGCCAAATAGTGATATAAAAGCAATGTAATTTAATTAACCGATAAAAAGAGGTAAAATGAAAGGTATTAAAAATATAGCAATTATAGCACATGTTGATCACGGCAAAACGACCCTCGTCGATGCCATGCTAAGGCAATCCGGCGTATTCAGATCAAATCAAAAGGTGGTTGAAAGAGTCATGGACTCCAACGACCTCGAGAGGGAAAAGGGAATAACAATTTTTTCAAAAAACGCTTCGTTTCATTATAAGGACTACAAAATAAACATCGTCGACACTCCCGGACATGCCGATTTCGGCGGCGAAGTCCAGCGTATACTGAAGATGGTCGATTCGGTACTCTTGATTGTAGATGCCGCCGAAGGAGTAATGCCTCAGACAAAGTATGTGTTGAAAAAATCCCTTGAAATAGGATTAAACCCCATAGTGGTTCTGAATAAAATAGACAGGGCTAACGCAAGACCCGACGATGTCCTGAACAGTGTGTTTGACCTCTTCGTGGAACTCAATGCAAATGACGATCAACTCAACTTCCCCGTTATTTATACCTCCGCAAAGGACGGTATTGCAAAATACGAAATTGAAGATGAAAGTCACGATTTGAAACCGCTCTTTGAAACCATTATAAAAAATGTAAAGGACACGGAAGGGAATGTTAAAAAACCTTTCCAGTTCCTCATTTCCGCTATTGAATACGATAACTATCTCGGGAAAATCGGGACGGGAAAAATCTACAACGGCAAGGTAAAAATAGGTGACGAGGTGGTTTTACTTAAGAAAAACGGCGACAGACTGCTCTTTCGTGTAACCATGATATTTGATTACGAGGGGCTATCCAAGAAGAAGGTTGAGGAAGCTTATGCCGGGGACATCGTTTCCATATCCGGAACGGACAGGATGAATGTCGGAGAAACCATAGCCGATGAGAATAACCCTGTACCTCTCCCCCTTATAAACATAGACGAACCGACTGTTGCAATCACATTCAAGGTAAACGATTCCCCCATGTCGGGGAAAGAGGGAAAATTCGTCACATCGAGAAATATATGGGATCGCCTTCAGAAAGAACTCCTCACAAATGTAAGTCTTGTTGTGGAAAAAACCGACTCTACGGATTCCTTCATCGTAAAGGGCAGGGGAGAATTGCAACTTGCAATTTTAATAGAAAATATGAGAAGAGAAGGATACGAATTCCAGGTATCCAAACCGGAAGTCATATTTAAGGAGATAAACGGAAAAACCGCAGAGCCAATTGAACTTGCAATAATAGATGTGGCAGACGAATTTGTAGGGGTAGTAATCGAGCTGTTCGGAAAGAGGAAGGGAGAAATGATTAACATGGTTCAGGGAGGAGACGGCTACACGAGACTTGAATTCAAGGTCCCCGTCAGAGGATTAATGGGATTTTCTAACGAATTTCTCACAAATACGAGAGGAACGGGAATTTTAAATCACAGTTTTTACGAATATGAATTCTATAAGGGAGACATCGACGGCAGGAACAGAGGCGTACTCATAGCTTCGGAACCCGGCACTTCTTCGGCATTCGCACTAAACAACCTTCAGAGCAGAGGGGAGCTTTTCATAGGTCCCGGTGTCGAGGTGTACAAGGGAATGATCGTAGGTATTCATAACAAGGAAAACGACATAGTCGTAAATGTGTGCAAGGGAAAAAGGCTTACCAATATGAGGGCTGCCGGAGCCGATGACGCAATAAAACTCACACGACCGCTTGATTTTAGTCTGGAGCAGTGTCTTGAGTTCATAGATGATGACGAATTGCTCGAGATTACGCCCAAGAGCATCCGTATGAGAAAAAAGATTCTCGATGAGAAGACGAGAAAGAGGCAGTCAAAGAGCTACATCAAAACCCATCAGAAAGAATAAATATTCCACATGAATAGCTGCTCCTCTTCAAGGGGAATTGTCCGTTTAACGGACTGAGGGGTAAATTCACGAAGCCGAAGCCTGAGGTTCTCGAAGGCGAGGCTCTCTAAGGCCAGGTCCTCTAAGGCAATATTTTAACATAAAAATTATATTAACGAGGGGTGAGGCTCTCGAACCCCGGAAAATGCCTGTCAGTAAATTCCCCTCTACAGAGGGGTGTCGCGTAGCGACGGGGTGTTTAAAAGAGGCTCTGCCTCAAGTAAGAACTAGGAACTAAGAACTAAGAAGTGAAATCGGTCATTCCGGACTTGATCCGGAATCTCATTGAGATGCTGAACCAAGTTCAGCATGACATCTTTTTTTGCCAACAAAGTCGGCTTATTACGATAAAATCGCTTTGTTC
>JALTEE010000087.1 GCA_027007865.1 bacterium | reverse complement strand
AAATTTTTTAAAATTTTTGTCCGCTTTACGCACATGGTATCCAGGTAAAAAGTTTTTAATGAGTGGGTCGAGTATGATAGGGGGTAGCACTGGGGTCTACTTGTCGCAGCTGTTCGGATTAAGTATTTTCAATGTTTAATTTGGTATCTATTTGTTTTTGTGTCTAAAAAGTTATGTTTGGCAGTATTTTACCATAGCATCTCCTCGTTGGGGGGTTTGCTGCGGTGTCGCTTCACTTTGCCGTCCTGCCTCGTAAAAGGGATATTTTATGCTCGTGATACTGTTGGGACTTTGCAGAAGAAGCGGGAAAGATGCTGTTTTTACAAGGCGTTTTTAGTCGAAGGCATTTCCCTCCCGGACACCGCTTAAATATAAATTATCAAAAATCAACCAAAAATACATATCAATATCCTGAACATAAACACACCCTATTATTTACACAAAATTTCAACAATAACCTAGGAGGGGGACAAATCCCGATACCGACCAGTTGGCATCGGCTCAAGGGGGCTATATCTGGACACCCGATGAAACAATCCCATCAGGGATATATTTTGTAAAAGCAACAGTCGGTGAACGGAAGATAACCAAGCGAGCAATTTTGATAGAATAATCCGCAAAGCCGAGCATAACAGAGGAAAGCAACCCTTTTTTATTTATAGCCGATGATTTTTTATCGTCGGCCATTTTTAATGAACTTTTTCAAACTTTACATGAACCCTGCAAAATAGGTGATTTTTGAGTTCTTTGATATGCGTTTTTATTTACCCCCTCTATCCTCTAACTCCTTTCTCCCAAACGAGAAAGGAGGATTCCCTTCTCCCTTCGGGAGAAGGTGTCCCGCCCTGTCGGGACAGATGAGGGGGAACAGGAAATATCTATCACTATGAAACACAATGAGTTAGACATAGAGGTAAAAAATCCAAAAATTGGAGGTAAAAGTAGTTCTCTTATAACAAGTTAGAATAAATTGCAGAAAACATAAACTTTACAATAAAATAGTAGCATTTCCTATAAAAACGCTTTTAATTATATATGTTTAATCCCAATCAACGATGGAGGACAAAATGTTTATACTATCTTTGCTGTTGCTTGTTGCATCGGCATTCGGCGGTGAAATCGCTGTGGATATCGCATATCATCCCGCCGATTTCGATTTGAAATTTGATGGCAATTACTGGAATATAGATGGGAACAATTGTGTTTTGGTTGGCGAAAGCGGCGGTCCCGAATATCTCGCCGAACCGATAAATGTCCTACTTCCACCGATGAACAGTGCAAAATCGATTCGCATAATTTCCACCGAATACGAGGTATTGGCAGAAGATGTGGTTCTCGCGCCATTTCAGCCGCCGACAATTCGGCCTATGCCGGGGCTCGATGTTTCGCCGGGATTTTTACCGCCAAATCCGCAGATATATTCGCAAGACGATTTCGTGCCATCGCAGCCTGCGAAATTTTCAGGCGGCGGGAATTTTTCGGGATATTCGCTTGCGGGGTTTATCGTATACCCTGTCCGATACAATCCTGCTCTGCGGAAAATAGAATACCTGAAATCGCTAAAAATTTCTGTGGAATATGAACCTGCGCAAATTTTGCATCCGCAGAAACGCTCGCCTAAAAGTGCGGAAATATTTGCGCAAATGGTGCGCGGAATAGTAAAAAATCCCGAGGAGGTGACGGCATACTCACATCTTTGGGCAACTGATGTGGGAACAAAAGACTATGCTGTCGTCTGCGCGGAAAGTTATTCTACACTCGAAAAAATGGATGAATTTCGCCTCGCACTGCGAAGGCAGGGCTGGAACGATACGCTAATTACGGTAGAATCGACATCTTCATTCCCGGGGATAGATGAAATCGAAAGACTGCGAAATGCGCTGAAAGACCTGTATGAAAGCACAGGTATTGCCGCTGTGGCGCTCGTTGGCGATGTAAATGCTGTTCCATACCGAGAAGGATACGCTATGGAGTGCGGAGAAGGCTATAGGCCCGACGAAGACTACATTCCTTGCGACCTCTATTTCGCAGACTACGATGGAGACTGGAATGCAAACGGCACATATCCATACGGTGAAGTCGCCGACAGCGTTGATTTATATCCCGATGTGATAATAGGCCGCCCATCTGTTGGCAGCATCGATGAATTTAACAATTGGGCAAACAAATATATCACTTATGTTGAAGAACCACCTGCCGATTTTGGCGGAGAGGCGCTATTTTTAGGAGAAGTTCTGTGGACAGACCCGTTCACAGATGCCGGTATCGGCAAAGATATGGTGCGAGATGATGCGCTGCCGACGCGATTCGACCTCACGAGATTATACGAAACTCTCGGAAATGAGACGATGGCATCGGTGACGGCTGCTTTCAATGATGGCTATGGTGCTGTGAATCACGACGGGCACGCATTCTACTCCGTGATGGGTGTCGGCGACGATTATTTCGGAAATTCTGATGCCGATGCACTGCATAATTATCCTCGCTGCGGAGTTATCTATTCGATAGGATGCTGGCCTGCGGCATTCGATTATGACTGCATCGCCGAGCATTTCATCACAAATCCCGATGGCGGATTCGTTGCATTTGTCGGGAATTCACGCTACGGATGGGGTTCTCCCGGCAATCCCGGATATGGTTATTCCGATTATTTCGACCACAAGTTCTGGAAAAATATCTTCGAAGGATATCCATCGATAGGCGAGGCGCTTGCTGTGGCAAAAGCATATTACGCACCATTTGCAAGATGGGCAAATGTCTGGCGGTGGAAAATATATGAAATTAATGTTCTCGGCGAACCTGGAATGCTTTTGTGGCAAGATGTTCCCATTGCACAGGAACACGAACTGCCGACAATTGTAGAATCGGGTGGAAGTCCGCTCACATTGACATTCGACGGTGACATTTCCGTCGTGGCAATTCAGGACGGCGAAATCCTCGACAGAGTTTTCGGCAACGGCTCTGTGGAGCTGTGGCTCGACCCGCTCACATCATCGCCTGTGGAAATATCTGCGTTTTCCCCCGATGGCTTCAAGAGATTGTTCATCGACACGATTTATGTAGATGCAGGAAGTCCCTATCTTGCACTCGATTATCTCTCGCAAAATACGATTTCACCTGCGGAAACAATATCGATTGATTTTCATATACGCAATTACACGACATCGGGCAGCGATTTTTCTTGGAATCCCGAAGCGGTGAGCGGCGGAACAATATTGTCGTTCGACCCGGGACCGACCTCGATATCAGGTGATGATACATTTGCTCTTTCTGCTGTGATTTGCGCTGACAGTGCGCTCGTCGACGGTGATGAATTTTTAATCGAATTGAACTGTGTCTGCGGAGACGATACATTCCCTATTTCAGTGGCTATAACTGCGATTGCACCGGTGCTTTCCGTGAACACATTGCGTCTCGCGGGAACTTATGTTGGCGATGCCGCTATTGCTGGCGAAAATTATTCTATGTTCGCACAACTGATAAATTCCGGCAGTGATGTCTATGATGGCGATATACTCGTTAGCAGTCCGTCCGCTTATCTGACTGTATCTGGAACTGCGACTGTCTCTGCGTTCACAGGAACGACATATACTCTAACTCCTATCGACCTCGCTGTTTCGTCGGGATGTCCGTCGCCATCTGTTCAACCTGTTGTTTTCTCATTCGCAAATGGCGAAATCGATACTTTCTATCTTTCTATCGGACTGGGACGATTTTATGACGATGCTGAAAGCACACCGGAGTTCACAATGGACACTCCTTGGCATCAAACAACGGACGATTATTACGATGGAGCACATTCATATCGCTGCGCCGATACGGCAACAGGGCTATATCCCGACGATGCCGATGCTTCGTTGACGAGCGAACAATTTGTCATCGGTGAACATCCCGTTCTTTCATTCTGGATGAGATACGAAGTTACGACACTCGAAGATGACGGCGGAACGGATGGGCTATATATTTACATCTACGATGTGGACGATGATTCGCTTTGCCAACTCGAATTTATCGGTGGTGGTGGAGCACTGCCGACGACAAATTTCGAGGTGGGATGGACGCATTGGCACTATAAAATCCCATTCCCGCCCGGAACAGATGTTCAGGTGAAATTTAGGTTCACATCGGACTATGGCGACGATGCGCAAGGCTTTTTCATCGACGATGCAACGGTGGCGTGGAAATCCACAGAAGTAGAAACCACAGCGGATATTTCTTCGGCTAAAAATCTTCCCGCAGCACCGATGATTATAGCAAATCCGAATCCGTTCAACGATGATTGCAGAATTGTTCTGAAAAATCTCTCGTCGGATGCCTCGGTGGATATTTTAGATATTTCAGGCAGAATCGTATCGCATTTCGATGTTTCTATGCCATCTGCTGAAATCGTATGGCGTCCGAAAAGTTCGCCGAGCGGAATTTATCTTGTCCGCGCAAAATGCGAAGATACTTCCATCGAACACAAGATTTATTACATCAGATAAAATATTATTTTATATAGATACGAAATCAATAGGAAGCTGAAAAATAAAGGGAAACCGGTGAGAAAGACAATATTTTTAACCGACCTGTTCGCTTCATATTCGGTAGAAACGCCAACAATGGCGGGAAAATTCATCTGCGAATTGCTGACAGGCACAAGACCGCACAAAAAATTGCCAATGTGGATATGGATTTTGATACCTACGGTAATTATCGCTGCCGCAGTAATTCTATATTTCATATTCCGATAATCTGCTATTTATATGTTGACATCCAGATGTTTGAAATCTAATATTACTTTTGTTAAATATCTATGCCATTTCCCAAAGAAATGTAGTATTAGAATGGCAAATTTGTGGGCTCGATTAACAATGAAACACTGAGCATTTGTTCCATCATTCGCACAGAGCGGAGGCAAAATGAATATTTTAACAACCATAGGAAACACTCCGATAATCGAATTGACGCATTTTTCGCCCAAAGGGAAGTATATATTTGCCAAGTTGGAAGGGAACAATCCTTGCGGTAGCATTAAGGATAGGATTGCCCTTGCGATGATAGAATCTGCCGAGAGCGATGGTATTTTGCTATCTGGCGGGACTATTGTCGAGCCTACAAGCGGAAATACAGGTATCGGTCTCGCAATGGTCGCTGCTGCAAAGGGCTATCGTTGCATTATCGTAATGCCGGAAAATATGTCGGAGGAACGGCGCAAATATTTACGCTATTTCGATGCCGAATTAGTTCTCACGCCCGCAGAACTCGGCATGACAGGTGCTATCGAGCAAGCGAGTAAAATTGCGGAAAACACGAAGGATGCTTTTATGCCCGACCAGTTCTCGAATCCTGCAAATTTGGCGATTCACAGGGAAAGCACGGGGCCCGAAATATATGATGCACTCGGATTTGCTCCGAATGTTTTTGTCGCAGGTGTCGGAACAGCGGGAACAATTATGGGTATAGCGCAGTATTTTAAACTCGATATTTCGGCAGATGTGCAAATCGTTGCGGTGGAGCCTGCTGAATCTGCTGTGCTGTCGGGTGGTGAAAAGGGTGCGCACAAAATTCAAGGAATCGGTGCGGGGTTCGTCCCGCCGATGTTCGATTCTGAATTGGTGGACGACATCGAAAAAATTTCCAGCGATGAAGCGGCAGAAATGACGAAGGCACTTGCGAAATATTGTGGAATTGGTGTGGGAATTTCGTCCGGCGCAAACCTATCCGCAGCAATAAGAGCCGCAAATAAATTACCAGATGACTCGACAATCGTAACGATTTTCCCCGATAGAGTAGATAGATATCTATCGGTGTTGTAGTCTAAAAATCGATATGCCGCAGAGGAAATACATATCGTTGATATTTTCGCCAGATGGAGGCGAACAAAGTTTTTCATTTCGTCTTCACAAGTGGCAGTTGTGGGCACTTCTCGGTGCCGCTGTAATTGGATGGATACTATTGATGTTCGGCGTTGTGGGAGCGATATTTTTTGCTAGGTTCGCTGCAAACGAGCGCGCGCTGGTTGCCGAGAACAGCAGATTAAGACTCGCGCTAACAAAGGCGGATTCGTTGCAGCAGGAACTCGATGAGATGCGCTCTATGCGGCAACTTATGGAGCGCGCACTACTCGTAGCACAGAAAAAACAGGAAGGAACAAAATACGATTCGCAACAGAACACGCTGCAATGGTTGATGCGGAGTTCTGTTTTCAATACTTCTGCTGGACTGCCAGAACTTACAAAATACCTCGATGATTTGAAACGGAGACAAGCATATATTCCATCAGGATTACCCGCGGAAGGAGTTATCACCGCCAAATTTGGCGAGACAGGCGGTATATTTAAAACTCCTCACTCGGGGGTGGACATCCTCGAAAAAGTTGGAACACCTGTAAAAGCCACAGCAGAAGGAGTTATCGCAAAAGTTGGTAGAGATAATGAACTGGGAATTTTTATCGAAATCGACCATCTGAACGGCTATCGCACAATTTATGCTCATCTTTCCGATGTTGTGGTTTCGGCAGGAGACCCGATTCGCAAGGGTGATGTAATCGGGCATAGTGGCGAAACGGGCAAAGCGAGAAATCCGCATATTCATTACGAGGTGAGATATGCTGGAAAGCCGATTGACCCCCTCAAAATCGAGGAAACACAGCAAAAAAATTCGGAGGATAGCATCGCGAACAAATAATAGATTAAAAAAATTGCTCTGCGAATAAATAGTTTGCACTTTAAAAAACGACGCATATTTTTAATCACTCGATTTTAAAATATCACAGAGAAAGCAGTGGCTTTTCTAAAAGACATAGGGAAAAAGAACTCTTCGGAACAGTTGAATACATTTCTCGGAGATGGAACGACTCTTTCTGGCGAATTTTCCATATCCGGCAGTGTTAGAATCGATGGGCATTTCTCGGGGAAATTGTCTGCTATGGGGCATTTGACAGTTGGGCAAAATGGCTACATAAAAGCATCGCAACAAGTCGGGATTCATTGCCAAAGTGCGCACATTGCAGGAACAGTGGAAGGAGATGTTATCGCTCCAGGGCGAGTTCATCTGACTAAAACTGCAAAGGTTTTTGGAAACATCACAACACAAATTCTCATCATAGAAGAGGGTGCAGTATTCAATGGCAAGAGTGAGATGGAAAATATTCCAGCGGAAGAATTATATAGCGCTGCAAAATAGCGGTTTTGTAAAGAGTGTTGATAACCTTTGTTGATAACTCGTTTTTAATGTTGATAACATTTATTATCATTATGAATTATAGGGAGTTACACGATGGAAAAGGTTGTTGAAAAAATAAAGGAAACCGAATGGAAAGCGTCGAAACTCATCACATCGGCGGAAACGCAAGGGAAGAAAATGTTATCTGAAAAGCGAGCGGAAATCGAGGATTTACGCGCCGAAATGGATAACGAGGTTCGCTCGATAATCGAAAAGGCTAAAAAAGATGGTGAAAATGATGCCGAAGCAGAAATCGCCGCTCTAAAAGAAGATACCGATAGAAAAATAGCGGAACTCGATGAAAAGTTCTCCCGTATGAAAGATGAAATTATCAAAATGGTAATCGGGGAGTTTTGATATGGCGACAGTTCCTATGACAAAAACTGGCATTATCGGCTATGGCAGCGATGGCAATAGAATTGTGGAATTGTTGCAAAAAGAAGGTATGGTGGAACTTGTTCCGCTCGAAGAGCCTCGTGAGAGTAGCGCTGAAATCGAACAACTGCTTCATAAATTGGACAATGCTGCAAATTTTTTGCTGGAATGTATCCCACAGCCACCGAAGAAACCGCTTCTGACACCGGAAAAAGCGCAAACTCTTATCATAAATAAAAATTTGAACGAAATTCTGGAACAAATCGAGAATTTGAGGAAAAAGCGCGATGAACTAAATGCTGAAATTGCAAAAAATCGTGGATATATCCAGATTTTAAAACCTTGGCAGAATTTGACGACAAAACTTTCCTCGATGCGGGACACTTTTCACACAAAAATTCGTATGGGAACAATTCCACCGCAGATGATTGAAATTTTTGAGCACGATGTAATTGAACAAAAACTGCTTTTTTGGAAAGAAGTTTCCCGCGGACACGAGGGAATGCACATCGTAATCGTATATCATACGACAATTTCGCAGTGGCTTGATGCGCTGTTGTCCAGAGTGGAGTTCACGCATTGGGAGCCGAAGCAGTTTTCGGATATGCCAGCAGTGGAAATCGCTAACATTAAAAAAAGAACATCCGCAGCGCAAGCGGAATTGGAGCAAGTAATAGAACAAGCGAAAGCGCTATCCGATAAGATAATCGCTCTGTGGGCAACAGCAGACCACTATGAGCAACTTCTCGAACAACATACCGCCAGAGCGACATCGACGGAAACCGAGCGCACATTTGCTATGCAGGGCTGGATTCCTAAAAAATTATTCGGCAAATTGAAAAAGCGCTTGGAAACCGCATTCGAGACGGTGGAAGTTATGGAACTGCCTGTTCTTCCGGAGGATGACCCGCCGGTTGCGCTGAAAAATCCCTTCTTCGTCGAGGCATTCGAAATAATCACGGATTTATATGGGCGTCCCAAAAAGGGAATGGTGGACCCGACGCCTTATGTAGCGCCATTCTTCGCGGTTTATTTCGCATTATGCTTAACAGATGCAGGATATGGCTTGCTCATAACGATAATGGGCACATTGGGACTTTTGTTGATGAAACAGCCTTCGACACAGAAATTTTTCCGAATGATATTATATGTGGGATTGCTCACAATCGGAGCGGGAATTATCACGGGCGGATATTTTGGGATAGCGATGCCGGAACCGTCGCAGGCAACAGGTATCGCAAAGTTCGCCCTATCGCTGAAATTGTTCGACCCACTACGCGATATTATGACATTCTTCGCCATTTCAATCGCATTGGGTATTGTTCAACTCAGCGTCGGATTTTTCATTGCTGGATATATCCAATTGAAATCGTCAAAAGGTTTCTTCCAAATTTTACACGCGATAGTTATCGCACTTTCGTGGATTGCAACGACTGTCGGAGTTGGATTATTCGTGATGTTTCGCATTATGCCTGAAGCATTGGCATCGCTCGGTCCTATTGGAACAACGATACTCGAATACGGTGCAGTCGGCATCATCGTTGGGCATCTCATCATCGGGAAACTCGCGGGGAAATCGCTCGGAGCGTCTATCGGAAACGCATTCGGTTTCGATGGACTCTATGGGGTAATCGGTGTTTTTTCCGATTTGCTATCATTCGTGAGAATCACGGCGCTCGGACTTTCCACAGGTATTGTCGCCGGTGTAATCACAAATATGACGATTCAAATGAAGGGCGCACTGTTCATCGCAGGGATTTTCATCTTAATCGGAGGGCATATATTCTACTGTTTATTCTCGGCGCTCGGTGCATTTGTCCATCCGACGAGACTGCAATTCGTGGAATTTTTCAGCAAGTTTTATGAATCGGGCGGAAAAGCATTCGAACCGTTCCGGAGAAAATATCGCAGAATAGAAGTTCTATAAAGCGCTTTCCCTCTTTTTAATATGGCATTTCATATAAGCGAACATAAATATCTCGAAAAACTCGACGGGGAAAATATTCTCGAACTCGGCTGCGGCAGAGGACATACCGTTGCGGAACTGTCGAAAAGATTTGAAAAGATATTCGGAATCGACCCCGATGTCTATCTCCTTCTTGATGAACTCGCCAAAAAACAATTTGCGTCAGCAAATAATTTTTATCCCATCGGAGGAAGCGGTGAAAGTCTGCCCTTTGGCGATGAAATTTTTAACGGCGTGATTTCGCATTGGTCACTGCATCATTATAGATATCCGCTCACTGTCCTATACGAGATAAGGCGAGTTCTTCGCAGCGGCGGATGGCTTTACATCGCTGATGGTATCGATTATCCCGATGAGAAAATGTCTCCACAGCAGAGAAATCATCAGAATTTTCACAGATTTGCAGTTGCCGCGGACAGGTTTAGGAAGCGAGACCATTATCCGCTGCGGACATCTGAAAGTATCGCGAAACTCGTCGAACGAGCGGGGTTCGAAATCGCCGAAACGGAAATTATTTCCGATGAAGACCCGTCTGACCCGCGGCGCGAACCCGAATATGTCAGCGGATATATCGAAAATCTATCGGCACTTCGAGAACGGATGTTCGAACTCGGCGCACCGCAGAAATTGTCGGACGACCTATCGAAACTTATTGCGTCAATAGAGCGCGATGGGATACGAATTGCACCGTTCGCAATCATAATTGCGCGAAAACAGGTATAAATTGCCACTGATAATAATGAAGAAATATTTTCCGCTAATCATATCTATTCTTGTATTTTGGGTTGCAATCATTTTTTTGCTGCTGTTCTCCATAAATGGAACCGACGGACATCTCATCTATACCCTCGACGACCCATATATCCATATGGCGATGGCGAAAAATTTTTCGCAACATTCTGTTTGGGGCATCACGAGATACGGATTTACATCGTCTTCGTCATCACCTCTATGGACACTGTTTCTCTCGGCGATATATTATATATTCGGAGTTAGCGAAACCGCTCCCTTCATAATAAATTTAATATTTGCAACGATTTTAATTTTTATTCTGTTCGAACTTTTATGCGAATTCACAAATCGTTCGTGGTTCATTTTAATCGCTCTGCTCTCGAT
>JALTEE010000086.1 GCA_027007865.1 bacterium | reverse complement strand
ATATAAATGAAGGCGAGCGAAAACATGTGGTCGATATTCAATTCTATGGTAATGAGAATATTTCCGATAAAAAACTTCGTGGGCAGATGAAGACAAAAACTAAGTGGTGGTTCTTGCGAAAAGGGAAGTTTAATCCGGATACATTAGAAGAAGACCTAACGAAAATCGAGAATTATTATCATAAGGAAGGTTACATTACTGCAAAAGTTGTGAAAGATACGATATTCGAATATGCCGAGGGGCTGCACATTAATATATGGATAGACGAGGGGAATGAATACTATTTTCGTGCTGCCAATGTATCAGGAAATGAAGTTCTGTCCAGCGAAGATATTGTGTCCGCTATCAAACTTAACAGGGGAGATGTGTTTAATCAAGAGAAAATGGATAAGTCGATTGAAAATATATATAACGCATATAGTGAGAAAGGATACATTCATGCGAGAGTGGAACCCGAGCGAAAAATAGATGGTGATAGCGTTACAGTTTCATTGCAAATTAGCGAAGGACCTCAGGCGCATATCAGAATGATAAATATTACTGGAAATACGCGAACATTCGAGAAAGTTATAAGACGAGAATTAGTTCTATACCCCGGGGATGTATTCAAGCGCAGTCTGCTTCAGATAAGTTATAGAAATGTGTATTATTTAAACTATTTTGAGGATGTTGTTCCCGATTTCGCAATTTTGCCCAATGGCGATGTGGATATTACGCTAAAAGTAACAGAGAAACCGATAGGTAAATTTCAAGTCGGTGCGGGATATAATGCGGTTGATAAATTGGTCGGAAATATATCGATTGGATGGCCTAATGTGCTTGGCAGGGGTTGGAAGCTTGATTTATCATACGAATTTGGAAAGTTGAAAAATAGTTTTTCTGCTTCATTCACGGAGCCGTGGTTTCTGGATACGCCTACATCTGTCGGTTTCGATATATATAATAATTCCTGGACATGGGAAGGATATTATACAATCAATCGTCAGGGTGGAGCCATTCGTCTTGGAAGAAAGTTTTTGAAACCTCGTTATGTTTCTGCATTCACAAGATACAAACTCGAATTAGTCGGGTATTCAGATATATCGAGCAGCTATGTTCCATCGCCGTCGTATAATATTAACGAGATAGATTGGCCTCAACTGGAATCGTCGGTTATGTTCACGATAACCCGCGATAGCCGAAATTCGCAGGTATTCGCATCGAAAGGAAGCAATAACTCGATTAGTCTGGAATCGTCCGGCGGACCTATCGGCGGTGATATCGAGTTTCAGAAAATTTGGCTAAAATCGGATTGGTATTTTCCTGCGCACAAATATCTGACTATAGTAGGCAAGGGACATCTTGGAGTGTTGACAAATATCTGGGGCGACCCGGAAAGCGTTCCGTTCGGTGAAAGATTTTTCCCAGGTGGAATAAGTTTCGATGGGCAGATTCGTGGATACACGGATAGGTCGGTTGGACCGATAGCCTGGACAGAACCAATATATGATTCCACCGCAATTCCCGATGCAGCGGGCAGAATCCCACTAACTACGCCATCGTATAGTTATATGCCAGGGGGAAGAGCCGTTCTAATATTTACTGCGGAACTGCGATTCCCGATTATGAAAGACCAACTATATATATCGACATTCGCAGACGCTGGAAATGCCTGGTTATCGCCAAAGGATATTAAATTTTCCGAGTTAAAAAGGTCAGCAGGTGTTGGAGTTAGGTTCGTAGTGCCTATGATGGGTATTTTAGGCCTCGATTTTGGATACGGTTTCGACCGCACAAATCCTGGTTGGGAAGTCCATTTCCAAATTGGTCCGGAATTTTAATTAAAAAGTGAATACCTGATTTCCAATCAAGTTGGGAATGAGAATGATTGCCGTTTGGAGACATTTATTTTTTATCGGGCAGCGCCACCAAACCGAGGTCTTCTATGCCGCCTTCCTTAATTGCGCCGATAATTTGCATAATAGTTCCATAATCCACAGTTTTATCTGCTCGAAGAGAAACACTCGTTATGTTCTTTGTTTGTTTGAGCTGCCAAATTTTTCGTGAAAGTTCTTTTTGTTTAATCGGAGTTTTCCCTATGTAAATAGCCCCACTCGATTTAACCGAAATTGTAACAGTGTTTTCGTCTGTGATATGTGCAGCGCTGCTTTTGGGCAATGATAAATCTACCTGAGCGTGCATCATTGGAGCGGTTATCATTACGATAATGAGCAGCATAAACAGAATATCCACCATAGATGTAAGGTTCATCTGCGCCGATGGCTCATATTTTTCTCTTCGAGACATTGTTAGTAATTATAATACTTTGTTCTTGCTATTATTGTGTTTGTTTGGTATTCTCAGAATTAGATTTTTTTGCTGCCGCTTTTGCCGCGGCTTCCTGTTTTTTCCGCTCTTTTATTTTTTCGAGTAATTTTTTTGTAGCGTTTGGATTTATGGGAATTGCTGTTGGCAAACCCTCGTGTTCTGCGAGAACCTTTTTAAATTTATTCAATATCGTATCGGTAGGACAAACCTCGATACATACACCGCACAATTTACATTTATCGAAATCTATTCTCGCGAGATTTTCGGATATATGTATCGCATCGAAGTCGCAATTTTTTTCGCAAAGTCCACATCCAATACATCCCGATTCGCAGGCTTTTCGGACAAATGCACCTTTGTCCTTCGAATTGCAGGCTACAAAAATAGGCTTATTTTTCGGAACGAGTTGCATAACCCCTGTTGGGCAGATTTCAACGCATATTCCGCAGCCCGTGCATTTTTCAAAATCATTGATTGGAAGACCAGCAGGTCCCATCGAAAGAGAATTAAATGGGCAGGCATCTACACAGGTGCCGAAGCCGAGGCAGCCGTATGAGCACACTTTTTGCCCATTTGCGACAAGAGCAGCGGCTCTGCAATCCGCTATGCCATCGTATGTAAACTTATCCTTTGCTTTTATGCCACCGTTGCAGCGCACAACTGCTACCATCGGCTCGCTTGCTTCCGCAGAAACACCGAGAATTTTAGCGATTTTCGCAGTAACATCCGCTCCGCCGGGGACGCAGCCCGATACGGGGGCTTCTCCTGCGACAACCGCTTTGGCAAAACCCGAACATCCCGGATAACCACACGCTCCGCAGTTCGCATTAGGCAAAATATCCAATATTAACTCGACTCGCGGGTCCACTTCGACGGCGAACTTTTTCGCGGCGAGTGCGAGACCGATTCCAAATAGCAGTCCGAAAAAGGCGAGTTCGAGTAGCGCACCGATTATTGCATATTCCATAATTTTATACTC
>JALTEE010000085.1 GCA_027007865.1 bacterium | reverse complement strand
GTGAATGATATTTTCGCATCCACGCTGCATTTTGGCAAGCAAATTTTTATTATTTAGAATTTCTATGAGTTTCTGCGATAATTGTTCCGAAGAGATTTTTATCCCAGCGCCCATTTCATCGACCATATTAAAAATTGCTCGATTATTGGAAATAAATTCTCCGTGAATAACAGGTGTGCCTCGATATATCGCTTCTAATGGATTATGCCCGCCATAA
Source organism: bacterium (assembly GCA_027007865.1). Taxonomy (GTDB): domain Bacteria; phylum UBP14; class UBA6098; order B30-G16; family B30-G16; genus JAGHAI01. The sequence goes on along the minus strand of JALTEE010000085.1, from coordinate 3,078 downwards.
TCGGCAAATGTCCCGCCAATGATAGCGATGTCGGCAATTGCGTAAAATCGAGGAAGTTCGCCAAAGGTGTCGAGCAGAAGGATTTTTACACCGTTATCGAACGATTTGTTTTTGCTGCGCAGTGAATACAACAATTGTTTATTTTTTAATTTTTCTTCGATTTTCGAAATTCGTTCGCCGTGGCGCGGTGCTATGATAAAATGTGCATCGGGAAATTTCTTTGCAATATCTATAAATGTAGCAATAACGACATCTTCTTCGGCAGAGCGAATACTTCCCGCCACGATAACAGGAAACACATTCGGTTTTTCAATCGCCGATTCGGATTGTGGAGGAGTTAATTTTATATCGGGCATAATCTCGATTCTATCCTCAGGAAATCCAGCAGAAACGAACCGCTCGGCATCGTCCTGCGATTTAGCGAATATTTTATCGATATTTTTCCAAAGAGTTCTATAATATGCCTCGATTTTTCTCGCGAATTTTTCCGATTTTTTAGAGAACGTTCCGCTTGCCAGAATAACTTTTGCGCCGGAAATTTTTGCTGCGGAAATTATTCCGAGCCATAAATCGCCTTCGAGGATAATTAGTGCTTTGGGCGCGCTGCTACGCATAGCGAAAGAGACACATATCGGATGGTCTATCGGCTGCAAAAAAATCTCGCATTCTGCGGGAGCATTCTTTTTAAGTCTATTGTATCCCGATAATGTCGTTGCTGTCAGAATAATCGGGATATTGTGCGTAAGAAGCGATTTTGCGAGAGTTATTGCAGCGGCGCTTTCGCCGAGTGAACTCGCGTGTATCCAAATCCCATTGCGATTGCTGCATCGCCATATACCAAGCCGATGGAGAGTATTTTCACCGCGCAAAATCGCCCACACGAGCAGCGGGAACCACGCAATAATTAAAATTATCCACCATATAAAGTCATAGATAAATTTCATAATGTTCGCAGATAAAATAATTGCTGTCTAATCAGCATTTGTCAATGTGTCAATGCGTATATTAAGATATTTGCGCCCATTTTAAGCGCTTCTTCGCGTTTTTCAGGCGGGTCGTTATGGACATCGGGGTCGTCCCAGCCATCGGCGATGTCCGATTCGTAATCATAGAACAGAACGAGCCTGCCATCGACAAAAATCCCGAACCCTTGCGGCGGCTTACCATCGTGTTCGTGAATTTTCGGAAGACCGCCGGGAAAATCATAGAACGAGTGATATATCGGATGGTCAAACGGCAGTTCGAGAAGTTCTTTATTGGGAAATACTTTTTTTATCTCTCGGCGAAAAGATTTATCGAGACCGTAGTCGTCGTTGACGAATAGGAAACCGCCTGCGGTGAGATATTCGCGCAGTCGTTGCGCTTCTTGCTCTGTGAACTGCATCGAGCCGTGCCCTGTGGCAAATATGAACGGATAGCTGAAAAGGTCTTCGTCGAGCGGCTCGACATATTTCCCTGTGGCGAATACATTTATCCCGCAGTTTTTTCTGACAAATGCGGCGAGATTAGGCAGTTCTGTTGGACCATTATACCAATCGCTGCCGCCGCCGAATTTTAATCGCACAAGTTCCACCGCATCTGGCGATTTCGCCGTGCCAGAAAGCGCGGGGATAAAAAGCAGCGCAATGGCAAATAGAATAACTATTTTCCAGTAAATCGATTTCATCATTTCTTAAAACCTCTTAATTTATTAAAAATTCTTCTAAAAAGTCCAGGATTTTTCTTATTTTCTTCGCGCCGATTTTTAAGTCTTTCCAGTTCGAGTTCTTCGATTTTATCGATTAGCGTCGGGATTGCTTCCCGCTTTGCCAGTGCCCTCCGTAAATCTATTACCTGTTTGAAACCGAGTATCCACGCATAGAAAGGTTCGAGGAATAGCATCAATTGGCTCGCCACCCAGTTTAGCGGTTTCACCGATTCGAGAAACATTATCACAGGAGCAGCCATTCTGCGAGAAACCACTTCCCGCGCGACTTTGTCCAGTGCTGCAAGTTGAAGAGGAGTGATATAATCCGCTTCTTCCTCTTCCCAATCCATATGGAAAAAATCTTTATCGTGTGGCATTTTTCAGAGCTTAGAGTTTCAGTTTATAGTTGTTAGTTCACGATTATGCGACAGTTATAAAAACTGTGTAAAATAATTTCGATAGCATATAAATACGGCGAACTATATCAAATAAGTTTAGGTGGTTTCTCGTTTTCCCGAATTTCTCTTTTTGCTTTTTTAAGTGTTGCGCTGACATCGGGTATATCAGGACGAATTCCTTTGAAATAATCTTCGATTGTAAAAATTTGAATTTTAGGATAGTTTTTCTCCACATCGGGCATTTGAAAGCGACCAGCAGAAGCCGCTTCCGCTAACATTCCCTTTGTCGGGTTATTTAATGCGAGTAATAAACCCATTGCGGCATTTTCGCGTTCGACGACACCTTTTAAGTCGCGCACTGCACCGGGACCATAGCCACCACCTTTCACAGAAACAACTATTGTGTGATGTTTGCCATTTATATCCTGGAAATACATAAAACCATCGATGCCCGTATCGCCTCCGCCGCTCGATTTATATGGTTGCCCGCCGAGAACGGTCACGAACCATTGCTCGAATAGAAATTTTCCCTGCCGAGTCGAAGCCATCTTTCTTGCACTATCGACATCCGTCGGTATTCCTTTTATTTCAAATTTTATATTAGGGAAATGGTCTTTCAAGCGTTTTTCGATAAGATTGATTGCGAGAATTGTAATATCTATACCGAGCCATTTTCTACCGAGTTTTTCGGCGGCGGCGACTGCCGTTCCGCAGCCGCAGAATGGGTCGAGCACGACATCGCCTTCGTTAGATGATGCTTTGATTATACGCTCTAAAAGTTTTAGCGGTTTCTGAGTCGGGTAGCCGAGATATTCTTTCGCAGTCGACCTTCTTTGAAATGAATTAATATCACTCCATACATCAGAAATAAGCCTTCCCTCTGTTTCATCTAAATATTGTTTTCTTTTTCCTGGTCTATCATCTCTATATTTTCTGCCATTTTCATCGATTTTTTTAAATCTTTTCAAATATTCTTCTTTATGAGGTAAATAT
>JALTEE010000084.1 GCA_027007865.1 bacterium | reverse complement strand
AAAAGCACGCAATTAAATTGCTAAAAGAATTCGGCAAAATCGACAAAATCACAAATGCAGATGTCGATGAAATCGCTGAAAAAAGGAAAATTCCGAAAAAAGCGGCGAAAAAGTAAAAAAAAAAATTACACAATGATTAGATTCATACAGAAAAACTTTTTTCTGTAAAAAGTTTTTCGCCATACCTTCCTTTAAAAAATTCAAGCCCGATTTCACAGCACTTTGTCGATGTTCGCCGTGGGAATTTGATTTTATTTTATTCCGGCAATTTTCGGCACGACCTCTCCGACGAGTTTCGCCATTTTTTCATCTGCTGTGGCTGCTGTGGCAAGGATTTTTTCGAGTGTTACGGGCTGCAACGAATCGGGCAGGCACATATCGGTTATGACGGAAAAACCGAGCACTTTCATTCCCGAATGAACAGCAACAATGACTTCTGGTGCTGTGGACATTCCGACGGCATCGCCGCCGATGATGCGAAGATAGCGATATTCCGCCGCAGTTTCGAGGTTCGGTCCCGAAAGGGGAACATAGACGCCCTGAACGAGCCGAATTCCGAGTTCGAGTGCGGTTTGTTCCGCGATATCTCTAAATTTTTTCGTGTATGCGTCGAACATATCGGGAAATCGTGGACCGAGTTCGTCGTCGTTTTTGCCGATTAGAGGATTATCGCCGATGAGATTTATGTGGTCTGTGATTAGCATAATATCACCCGGTCGAAATAGCGGATTCAGCGCACCTGCGGCATTCGACACGAGCAGAATTTTCGCGCCGAGCGCTTTCATCACGCGAACGGGATATGTGATTTGCTTCATCGTCCAACCTTCGTAGTAGTGAAATCTCCCCTGCATCGCCATAACGGGAACACCCGATAATTCGCCGAACAAAAGTTTTCCAGCGTGGCTTTCGACTGTCGAAACGGCGAAGTGCGGAAGTTTCTCATACGGAATTTCCGCTTCAACTTCAATGCTTTTTGCCACAGCGCCGAGACCTGTGCCGAGAATTATCCCGATTGCAGGCATCCCATCGTAATATTCTCTGATGACCGGAACTGTTTCTTCAAGTTGCTTTCTTATTTCGAGCATTTTTTAAAACTCCTCTTCAGTATTATTCTTGTTCTTGTTTTTCGATTTCTGCCTCTTCTTTTGTGAAGAAGAAACTTCTTTTCCTTCTGTGAACAGTGTGAGAAATGACATCGTAAGGGTCGAGGGGTCGCATCGGACCCATTTTTGTGCCCATTTTTTCGATTGCTTTCTGCGCATTTCGATTTTCGCGGGACGCTTCGAATTCCCGTATAGATTGCAAAAGTCCTTCGACATTGTGAAATAGTTCGCGCTTGTGCGATTCGTAGATGCCTGAAAGTTCGTAAAGTTCTTCTCGTTTTTGTTCCACGCGGATTTGCATATCTTTCAAAATTTCGCGGGAATGTTCTTCCGCTTCGGAAAGAATTTGGTCTGCCTGTTCTTGTGCATCGCCGACGATTTTTTGTGCCTGTTCCTCCATCGCTTCTTTGATTGTGGTCGCTTGCCGTTCGAGTGTGCCGATTCGCTTGTGAAGCACATCTATCTCATTGCGCAACGAACGGTTTTCCTGCATTATCTCATCGACAAATTCCGCAATCTGCGAAAGAAATATGCGAACTTCGTCCTGCTTATATCCCTGCAATTTTTTGGGAAATTCCTGATTTCTTATCGCCAAAGGCGTAAATCGCATCGCCATATATAACCCCCCTTGTAATATCAAAATTAAAATTTGATGTCAAATGAGAAATGTTAAAATTTGTCCTCTATAAATTTCTGTTTTACAAGAATGAATTCTATTAGCCATTTAACTTCCGGATTTCGATACTTTTTCAAAAACTTCCTTCATCGATACCGAGTTTTTCCCGCATCATCCTGGCTCGCTCGACAGCCGCTTCCATCGGCGTGGGCTTCCCGTCCATTGCGATACTGATATGAGCCTGTTGTCCCATTATTAAAATTTCATCGATTTTTTTAATGGATATCGGGATAATTTCCAACGCTGCACCGAGACGAAGTGTCGATATTATATTTATAAACTCCCAGAGTTCGATGAATTTTGCATACGCCACAACTCCCAATGCTCTCATAACCTTGTCTTCGAGAATTGTTCGGTTTTCCATCAATTTTTTACGCGCCTGCCGCTCTATTTCGACCACATTTTCGGCGACAATAGAAATACTCGCCAACAAATTGTCCGGATTGTTTCCCACAAGAGCGCGTGTTGTCAACTTTACCAATGCGTTTCCAACATTGAAAGCGCCTATCCAAGGGTCACCGAGTTGGATTCCATAATCATCTGCGAGCGAGGTGATTTCTGGGAATTTATTGGTAATTACCGATGCGGGAATATGACATACCACAGAAAAAATAATCCCTGCACCGCAATATGCTGGATTTGAGGATAGATAACCTATCTGCGGGTGAATTGCCCAGCCGCTTTCGGGCTCCATCACATCGAGGGTCTGCTGCAACATCTGCGTTTTGACCCGCAGATTTTCGATGTTCGAACTCACTTTTATCCAAAGATGTTCGAGCCCACATACGATTGCCGATTCGGATTCGTCGTTATTTGCAAAAATTTCGCTTATCCCGGGATACTGCGCCATCTTTGGCGGAATTATCCATCTTTCAGCAAGCATTATCCGCTCGATTTGCGAAAAATGCACCATCGGCATTTTATGGTCGAATGTGTTTTGCAGAGAACTTTTTAATATATCTTTAACCTGTTCTTTTTCTTCGCCTTTCATAGTTAAGCAGAAAGAATATCCGGCGACATTGCGCAGCGCGCTGCTTTCCGCCATAATAATTACATCGGAATTTTGTGATTCTGCCATCAGCCACGGCGGCGCAGATAAAAAATTTCCTTCCGAAAAACCGTTCATATCAATCCCGCCCCGATTTAAATGGCTTCTTCTTCTCGATTCGGCCGATTAAGTCTCGGAAATATGCGGCATCTTCGAATCGTTCCTCGTTCACAGCCTTTCGCAATTGCCATTGTAATGTCGTCAATTTTTTCTCCGCGTGAATTTCCAAATTTTCGCGCAGACAGTTTTCGCCGTGAAAGTGTTTCAACAGTGGAACAACCTCCTGACGAAATTCATCGTAGCAGTTGGGGCAGCCGAGCATTCCCGTATCGATAATATCTTTCAATCGCCAGCCGCACAACGGGCATTTGTGCTCGAGTTCCATCGAAGTCTCAAGAACGACGCGCTCATTGCCGAGTTGTTCACCTATACCGACAGTAGCAGCGCATTCGTAGCAAACATAAAGTTCCTTTTGCTTACCCCCGAT
>JALTEE010000083.1 GCA_027007865.1 bacterium | reverse complement strand
CATATAACTCGGTGAGCAACGCCGGTATGATAAGCCAAATCCCGAAGAATTTCAGCGGACCTATTTTGAACACCGGCTCCGGTGCGATTGCATTCGCATTATATAAAATTACGAGTCCCGATGCCCAAACGCCGAAGAAATTTGCCAGCGGTGCGCTTGCGTGAAACAGTTTTAATCCCGGTGTTCGCTCTTTTGTGAAGGGCCACAGCAAATTTCCGCCCATAAACCCGAGACAGTCCGCTGCGACATGCATCCAGAAAGGGATTGCAACGAGCGCTCCCCAGTAAAGACCTTTGCTCAACCCGCCGATAAGTGCCGCGATTATAAATGTAGCGATGCCGAGATATGCGCCGAGCGTGAAACTATGCGACCACTGCCTGTGCCAAGGGATGAAAACAACTTCCACTTTGCCGTTTTTGCGAGGCGTGAAACCGATTGTGGGTCCCGACATAATATCCACGCGGTTCGGTTTGTCGTGATGATGAATTATCCCGCAGGATACTTTTACTCGAGCGATGGCTTCGTTTTCGGGCGGTTCCGTTCCGGGAAACGCCTGTTGGCTCGTGGAAACGATGGGACCGATTCTGATGGCGACTTCGCTTTTTTTAGGGTCGAACATAATCTCATATTTTCGCCATCTGTCTGGAGCGAGCTGCATCGTGTGAAAACGCACGCGGATATCTTTCCCCGTGTTGTGCGCGTCTTCGATTGCTTTCGCAACCGTTTCGGCAATCGGTTTCGGGTCGAGATTTTCCGGGTCGGGGTCGATAACGACATCTTCGCGCTCGAAGAAGCGAGCCACTTTGAAATCGAGCGTATCGGGCAACAGTCCCGCCGCGCCGGCAACGAGCAAATCGAACGAATGACTGTTAAGCGCTCGCTCCATCACGCCGGGAATAAATGTTGCCGTTGCAACTCCAATCGAAAAATGGGCAATGCCTTTCACTATATCCTCCGTGAAAAATTTTCAAAAATGACATTTCAACCATCTTGCGGTTCTGCCATTTTTATAAAATATAGTTCATTTTCAGCACAAATCAAGTAAAGTAGTTTAACACTCGATTTCATATTCTTTTATTTTGTTTCGCAGTGTGTTTCTATGAATTCCCAAAATTTTCGCCGCCTCCGATTGATTGAAATTACAGTATCGCAGGACATTTTCGATATGTTCTCGCTCGACTTCTGCCAGCGTGCGCAGCGATTTTTCCGTAAAAATTTCTACGATTTCCTCGCCGCCGACTTGCTGCGGCATCGATTTTCCAGAAATATACTCCGTTCTCGTTAGGATTACCGCTCGCTCGATTGTGTTGCGCAGTTCTCGGACATTTCCGCGCCACTCGTAACGCAGCAATCTATCTCGTGCATCGTCCGAAAACCCTTTCACTGCCTTATTGTGCTTTTTTGCAAATTTTTCGACATATATTTCAGCGAGTTTCAAAAGGTCCTGCGGGCGCTCGCGCAACGGCGGAATGTGTATCCGTATCAAATTTAATCTATAGAAAAGGTCTTCGCGGAATTCTTTCGATTTCACCATTTCGTCGATGTCGCGGTTCGTTGCGGAAATAATTCTCACATCGGGATTTATCGGTTCACTTCCGCCGAGGCGATAAAATGTGCCATCTTCGAGAAAGCGCAAAATTTTTGCCTGCAGCGTCGGCGGGAAATCGCCGATTTCATCGAGGAATGCAGAGCCGCCCGATGCCAATTCAAATTTTCCCAACTGCCTTTTTTTTGCGCCGGTGAATGCGCCCGGTTCGTATCCGAAAAGTTCGCTTTCGAGAAGTGTCTCCGGTATAGCGGCGCAATTGATTGCGAAAAAAGGTTTCTTGCTGCGCAAACTGTCCCGATGGAGCAAGTTCGCAACGAGTTCTTTTCCCGTTCCGCTTTCGCCCGTAATTAGCACAGGCGCATCTGTCGGCGCAACGCGGGCGACTATGTTCAAAACTTCCTTCATCTGCGGCGATTCCGCAACGACATCGTCAGGGAAACTCCCCCTAACGAGTTCCGTCAGCGCTCTGTTTTCGCGGACAATTTGCCGCCGCTCGACGAGACGATGAAGAATCGCTTCTAATTGTGCGAGTTCGACAGGTTTTTCCAAAAATTCTTCCGCGCCTGCTTTGATGCCGTCTGCGGCGGATGAAATCGTTGCATAAGCGGTCAGCATCACAGCGCCGATGTCGGGGTCGATGGCGCGCAATTTTTTCAGCAGTTCGATACCGTCGCCATCGGGAAGGCGCAAATCGAGGACGGCAACATCGAAGCCGCGCTGCGAAAATACTTTTTCCGCTTCGGCGAGCGAACCCGCTGTTTCGACATCGAAATCGCGCTTTTTCAAAAAGCCCGCCAGCAGTTGCCGCTGCTCGATTTCATCATCGACTATGAGTATTTTGGGCTTCCGCATAATTCAAATTATCCGTTCATAATACGACCCCATAACATCGAGCGTAATTTTCGCGCCGTCTTTTTGTTCACGCTCGAAAGATGAGAATCGATAATTTTTTCGACTTCCTCTTCCATATCCGACAAACGCGGCAATATATCCCCTATGTATTCATCGTCGCGAGGGACTTTTATATCGTTCAATCGCGTTTCGGACAACAACTTTATGTATTTCGCTTCCTGCTCCGAACGACAATCCACCGTGGTTTTCCCGATTCTCAATGTCCAGCCGTGAAGTTGCTCTTCGACCACAACCCGCTTGGAGCGAGGAATAGAAAAATCTTCCAAATCGTCCCTGCTCAAAATGTTCTCACGGTAAAACTTCCCTATGTTCTCGTCGCCTATTTGTTTCAGCACGGTTTCAATAAATTTGTCGATATTAACGCCCTCTTTTGTCTTTCGCGTTTTCTTGACGCTCTTTACCTTGTCTATTCTCGATTTCACCAAATCCACAACGGCGCGATAGACTTCGAGCTGCTCCTCGTCGGAAAGCCCTAAAATTTCGCCCATAATGATTTTGTCGAGCTCCCTTCTGTCGGGCTTAACTTTTTCGAGGGAAACCTCTTCGGGAGTGGATGCGCCAAGCTCGGAGAAAACTTTCTCAATTGGGCGAATAAATAGATTTTCGCTAATATTCTTTATTTTAGAAACAGTTGCATTAACAACATCAATGCTGGGCAGTTTTAAATTTTCTGCTTCATAAACCATAATAGCCAATGTATTTATTTTACCTGTAAGCGACTGATGGTTAACTTCTATAATCAAATTCATAATCGTTGAATTCAGCACAGCACATAGTAATATAGAAGATAATTTAGAATCATTCATTTTGATACCATAAACATCATCTTCCTCTAATACACTATATGGATTATA
>JALTEE010000082.1 GCA_027007865.1 bacterium | reverse complement strand
ATAACACACAATCAAGATACAAGGGGGAACAGGAAATATCTATCACTATGAAACACAATGAGTTAGACATGGAGGTAAAAAATCCAAAAATTGGAGGTAAAAGTAGTTCTCTTATAAGAAGTTAGAATAAATTGCAGGAAACATAGCATAATAAAAAAATAGAATATGAGAAAAAAATTATGGCACGGAGAAAAATTACAAGAAAACCGATTCCTCGTCCCGATGCTCCTAAACCGGAGGGCTGGGAAAAAATAAAGCCGAAAGTCCTCGGCATCGGTATTACGCTCATAATTGTGATTGGAATAATTGTTGGGGTTTCGTTTATCTTCCACTCGAGCTACCGCGGCGCAGATGTCTATATCGAAAGGGAACCCGACCTTTCATCGCTCGAAACTAACAAAAAAGGGAAAACTCCGCCTGCTAAAAAAACTTCTGAAAGGGTGACTAATCCCGTGACGCCCGCGACAAATGAAAATGCCGGTGATACATTTTATGCACAGAAAAATACGACAGCGGTTGCTGCTGGAACATTATCCGCTGATACGACCACAACAGCGGCGGTTATCGATAGCGAAGCGCTTCGAAAGGAAATCGAGAAGCGTGTCCAAGCGGAAATCAAGAAGCAAGCAGAATTCTATCACAATAAAAGGCAGAGTCTTCGTGATGAAGCGGTTGCCTTTCTCAGGGCAAAGCACAGCCAGAGAGGTGTGAAGATGAAAGCTGCAAATTATCGGAAACTTGCTCAAAAACTGCTCGAGGATATTAAAAAGTTTGGCGAGCCGTCATCCGAGGCGGAAGGAAAGATTTGGGAGGCGCAAAAGGACGAGTTGCGCAAAAGTGCGGACTATTGTAATGACCTCGCTAATCGAATAGAGATGACGGGCGGTATCGAACGGAAGATGAGAATTACGGCAAGTCAGTTGGAAACCGAGGAAGCACCGTAATACGAGAGTGAAAAGCATAATGAAAAAATTTGAAACATACATAGCGCTGCGTTATCTCACTGCAAAACACAAAAATCGCTTCATAAATATCGTAACACTTTTCTCTATTGGCGGTATTCTCGTCGGTGTCGGTGCGATACTCGTGGTTATTTCCATAATGAACGGAATGGAGAGCGAAATACGCGGTCGAATAATCGGCACGACGGCGCACATAACTTTATATTCGTTCAAGCGAGAAGGTATTACCGACTGGCAAGCGATGCTGAAAAAGTTGCAGGATTTTTCGGATGTCGAAGGAGCATCGCCGTTTATATATGCAAAGGGCGCAATCGCGGGACCAAAAAGCAGCGACGGCGTGATGATTCGCGGAATCGATGCTAAACTGGAGGGAAATACGAGCGTCATTCCAAATGAGATTTATTGGGGCGATTTCAAACTCGAGGATAGCGATACATCGCTGCCGACAATCGTTCTCGGCAGATACCTCGCAGGCGAAATAAATGCGCAGCCCGGCGATACTGTGGCGCTGTTCATTCTACGGCAGAAATCCAATTCACTATCTGCTGGAAGACCAGTCGTAAAAAAATTCCTCGTTACCGGAATTTTCGAGTCGGGAATGTATGATTTCGATGCAGCGCTGTGTTATATTCCGCTGTCTCGAGCGCAAAGGATATTCGGATACAAAGATGCTGTTTCGGGAATTCAACTGCGGATAAAGGATTTCTATCGAGCGAAATCGGTTGCTCATAAAATCGAAAAAGCGCTGGGATTTCCATATTATGCGGTGCCTTGGAGTGATACGAATAAAAATCTTTTTTCGTGGATGACACTCGAAAAGTGGGCGATGTTTCTTGTTTTGGCGTTGATAATTGCCGTTGCTGCGTTCAATATTGTGAGCACATTGATGATGGTCGTTATGGAAAAGACGATGGACATCGGCGTAATGAAGGCGATGGGCGCAACGGATAAATCGCTCGTTAAAATATTCTTGCTTCAAGGAACAATCGTCGGCGCTGTAGGAACATTTTTGGGCGTAACAATCGGCTCGGTATTGGTATGGCTTCAACAAACATATCACATAATATCGCTTCCGCCAGATGTATATTCTATAAGTTCTCTTCCGATGAAACTATTACCCAGCGATGTTATTTTAGTAATAATTCTATCGATGGCATTGTCCATACTTTCCGCCATATATCCCGCTTGGCGTGCAGCAAAGTTGAAACCTGTCGATGCGATTAGGTATGTGTAAAACCGAAAAACATTATTTTAGTTTCATCGCGTCGAATTTGCAAAAATCCTGACAGAAACCGCATCCGATGCAGTTTTCCGCTATAACCGCCGCCTTTTCATCTTTCATATATAGCGCTCCCTGAATGCACCGCGAAACGCACACTTTGCAGCCTGTGCATTTTTCAAAATCGATTGTCATCGTCGGTTTGCGGGAGAATTTTTTCCTTTCTGCGAGTTTTTTGCGATACAATCCTCGAATTTCGTCGAGCGAGTTATAATTATGTTCGCCGAGCCATTTTGACATTTCGGCTGCGATTTTTCCATAAATTGCGTGTCCGTATTGGATTGCGGCGGAGCATACCTGCACGGCGGATGCGCCAGCCATAAAAAATTTTATCGCATCTGTTCCCGAAAAAATTCCGCCGACACCGATTACGGGCTTTTCCTGCACCGATGAAATTTGGTGGACAATGCGCAGTGCAATCGGCAGTATCGGTGCGCCGGAGAGCCAGCCCTGTCCGTTATCCGAGCCGAGCAGCGGAACAGGATTTTCAGGGTCAAAGTCGAGCACGGGACCATACGAATTTATCGCGACGAAGCCATCGACATATTCGGATGCCGCAACGACGAGTTCTTCGATGCCGAGAAAGTTGGGCGAAATCTTCATCCATATCGGAACGGACACACTTTTTCGCAATGTTCGTGCGATTTCCAAGAGCGGCTCGATTTCTCGACCGACATAGTGCGTGGAAAACTCGATTGCATCGGGCGAAAGTTCTTTTTCCACGATTTTGCCGAGACGAGCGACTTCGTCGGGTTTATATCCGATTGATACCACAAGCGGAACGCCCGCTTTTTTCAACGATTTGCAATCTTCGATAAATTCTTCCGCAGGAATTTCCGACCAGGTTTCGCAGTTCATAAGTCCTCTTGTGCCGATTTTTCTGATTGTCGGTCTCGGGTCGTCGGCGGGAACAACAGAAATGGTTTTCGTAACAATTCCACCTGCGCCGCCTTCGACTGCATCGAGCATAAGTTTCGCTGTGCGAACATTAGGTCCCGCTGCAGGAAAAACAGGATTTTTAAATGTTATACCAGAAATTTTAACCGAGATATCCGCCATCGTGCGCCTCCTGAAAT
>JALTEE010000081.1 GCA_027007865.1 bacterium | reverse complement strand
CATCTTTGCTCATTTGTATCGATAGAAGTTTCCCCTGCGGAAAATGTTTTAATTTCACCATCGGATTTCAGTAAAAATTCGCCGTTTGGCGTGATTCCTGCGAATTCGCCCCTAAAATTTTTTTCGCCTTTTTTCACCGAAATTTTTATTCCAATCGGCAGCGAAAACGATAAATATTCTTCCACAAATGCGCCGAAACCATTTGTCTGATATCTTTCCCAGATTGTCTCGATATTTTTATAAAGTGCAGCGAGCAATTGCCATTTCTCCTTGCTGCTCATCGGAATTGTTGCGATACGATGTTTCATATTTTCAGAGATGGCGTCGTTGCTGAATGTATTTATTCCTATTCCAGCGATTATGTAGTTATCGCTTTTTTCGACAAGGATACCGCAAATTTTGCGCCTGTCGAGTAAAATATCATTGGGCCATTTCATCTCGATTTTCCCATCGACAAATTCTGCAATTGCTTTACACATCGCAATTCCGAGCGTTAGCGGCGCCGCAACGATGTTGTGTGCTTTCGTAACCCACGATAAATAAATTCCGCCGGGAGGCGAAAACCAATTCCGCTCGAAGCGTCCCACACCGTTCGATTGTGAATCCGCGATAATCGAGAAGGGCGGAATTTCATCGGAAGCGAGCAATCGTTTCGCTGTCGTCTGTGTGGATGCCAAATACGAGTATTGGAAAATTTTGCCCGCAATATACGGGAGTTCTATTTTGGTCGAGGGCGCCATTGAGGAGTGTGGTCATCGACTGTGTTTTTGGTAATTTGCCTAAGTCCTTTGCCATTCGGCAGAATCACAAATATCTCTTGGTCGCCATCTCTGTCGGAAACGAAAGCGATTTTCGTGCCATCCTCGTTCCAGCAAGGGTCTATATCGTCTGCGGGATTATTCGTGATGTTTGTCATCTGTTTTCGTTCTGCATCACCGACATATATTTCCCAATTTCCGGTAGCGTCCGATTCTTCGGCGATTTTCGTCCCATCAGGAGACCAGCACATATGTTGTTCGGGGATGTTTGCCTGCAAAAATGGCTTCAAATGTTTGCCGTCTTTATCGACTATAAAAAGTTCCCAATATGTGTTTCGGTTCGACAAAAATAAAATTCTGCCGTCCAATGTCCATCTCGGGTCCCAATCATTTGCATCATCGTTGGAAAGGTTTTTCACATTTTTCCCGTCAGCATCCATTATGAAAACATCGGAATTCCCATTTCTATCGGATATGAATGCGATTTTCTTCCCATCGGGACTCCATTCCGGCTGCCAATCGTTTGCGGGATTTTTCGTGAGTTGCTTTAGTCCTGTGCCATCTTCATTAACGAGAAAAATATCCTCGTTCCCATTGATGAGCGATACGAATGCAAGCTGCTCCATTTGCCCAGCAAACAAAACAGCAGCGACAAGCATAATAGATACGATACACACACGCATTTTCTGCTCCCCCCTGTTTTTTTTGATTAAATTTAACAACCGTTTTAGTTTGTTGCTTCGTTATAGCAGACGATTAAAGTCGTTTGTTCAATCAGAACTTCAGGTTTTTATCAGCCCACAGCGCTGGGTCAATGTCTCCGAATATGTCGTCTTGTTTTTCAAGAAGTTCCAGTTCCCGTAGGTATCCGTTCGGAGGCTCCTTTTTATCCGTCAGCTCCTGCGCCAGTTTGACAAGTGCATTGAATTTTTCATAGTGAAAAACAACTCTTCTCTCCGCATAATCTCTTGCAGACCAAGTCGATATAAGAAACTGCCAGTCGGACGATTCGAGCAGTAGAAGTTCTTTCCCCATCTGCATCAATGTTCTTCGAAGTTTATAATCTCCGCCATTTTCAGCCCATTTATTTGAAAACTGGCGCATAATTTCTTCGGCTTTGTAAATATGTTCCCAAGTCCACGCTGTCCAGTCATTCAGCCAGATATAGTGAAATCCGCCCTGTCCCCACGAACCTTCGGGAAGTTGCACGACCGTTTCTGGCGGATATTTTTCGAGATATTTCCACCCCCCTGTCATTTCAATATTTTCTATTTTAGCTGCTCGTCTTGCTACTTCCAAAACCCATTTCGGCCCCTCGAACCACCAATGCCCAAAAAGTTCTGTATCGAACGGTGCGGTTATTATCGGCGGGAATTTTTGCTCGTTGGATGCTTTGCTCAAAATTTCTGAACATAATCCTGCAAAATGGTTGGCTTGCTCCGAAATTGTATCGAAAATCCATTCGGGATGATACAACTCTTTATCGGCAAGGTCGGCTTTTGCGTCTGTAACGCGCCAGTATCGGTGTCCACCGGGGAAATGCTTTTTGTGAAAATCGAGATATGCAGGATTTCCCGGATAGCCCCATTCGCCGCTCCAAACTTGAAGTCCCGTTTCGGGGTCTCTCGCAAAAAATGGTGTTGCGAATTTTCCCCCAGTAGAACTGCATAGATAAGGCTGATACGGTGAGCGCGGAACTTCTTCGCGTGGTTCGTATCCCTTTTCGAACTGTGCCCATAACTTTTTGAGCGCTTCGAATCTGTCAATATATACGCCGATTGCCTTTCCGCCTTTCAAAAGATGGCTATCTACAATGAAGAAGTGGATATCGAGGTGATATAGAAATTCTTCGATTCCGCGTCGCATTCGCGGCGTTTTATCTTTTCCCACGGGAGGAATCCACTCGTATCTTGGACGGTATGCCGCTTCGGGAAGCCATATTCCATCGGGGTCTCTGCCAAAATGTTTGCGATGAATTTGTTTTGCAATTTGCAGTTGAGCATATACCGAATTGTCTGTGCCGAGCAGCGGCAGATAGCCGTGTGTTGCAGCGCAGGTCAGAATCTCGATAAATCCCTTATCCTGATATTTTCTGAATGCACCGATTATATCGCCATCCATATCTTGGAAATCGTGCAAAATTTTTGTGTAAAAATCTTCCCACATCTGCGCGAGTTTTATTCGCTGTTTGTCGTCGACTTCTATAAAATAGCGCTGGTCTTCCTGTGCCGCTTCCAATTTCATCCGGATATACGATACAAATTGCTCTGCGAATGATGGATAGGCGAGTTGTTCAGCGAGAATTGGAGATATTCCTATGGAAAATTTAAGCGGAATATTTTCGATTTCGGCGCGTTGTAAAATCTGAATTATCGGGATATATGTCTCCGCTGCCGCTTCGAATACCCAATCAGCGCCGTGAGGCCAGCGACCATGTGTAAGCACAAATGGAAGATGACTGTGCAAAACTATCTGTAAAAAACCTTTCATAAGAACCTCGCTGTGATATTTGTCAAAATATAATTTGTAAATAATATTTTGTGAATTAAAATTATAATCTAAATAATTACTAGAATAAAAT
>JALTEE010000080.1 GCA_027007865.1 bacterium | reverse complement strand
ATAGAATTTATGGGACGCGATGCCATTCTTGTTTTGGCGAACGATGTTACAGATAGAGTAAAATCTGAAAATGAAAGAAAAGCATTAGAACAAAAGTTAATTCAGGTTCAAAAACTCGAAGCAATAGGACGACTCGCCGGCGGAATCGCTCACGAATTCAATAATCTATTGAATGGTATCATAGGTTATGCAGAACTTCTTCGTGAAAATATATCGGTTTCCGATACAAATTTCAGATATGCTGAACTTATACTGAAAACGGGCTTAGATGCAGCCAAATTGACGAGACAGATATTAACTTTTTCGCGAAAAGATACTATGGACATCGAGCCATTCAGCGCAAATGATGCCGTTGCGGAAATCGTGGAAATATTATCGAAAACGGTTAAGCGAAAAATAGAAATTACTGCGGAACTGTCCGACGAGGAACCAGTGTCGATGGGCGACCTTGCGAGAATCGAACAGGTGCTTATGAATCTATGTGTCAATTCCTGCGATGCGATGCCCAATGGCGGGAAACTTGTTCTCCGCACCGAAAACATAGTAATCGATGAAAATAATATAGATAAATACAAAGGCGCAGTAGCAGGGGAATATGTTCTTTTCGCTGTCGAAGATAATGGAAAAGGAATGGATAAATATACGATGGAGCATATTTTTGAGCCGTTTTTTACAACAAAAGAACCCGGCAAAGGCACTGGACTCGGACTCTCTATAGTATATAATGTTGTCGCTGACCATAATGGACATATAATAGTAAATAGCGAACCCGGCGTAGGAACTAAAATCGACATTTTACTACCGCAAGCGAAAGAGAAAGAGTATTCTAAAAAGGCGCTTTTTGCATCAGGCGAAATACACCATGGCGAAGAAACAATTCTTGTTGTCGATGATGAAGATATTGTGCGAAATCTTTTAGTCGATTTGCTGCAAAGCCGAGGATATAAAGTTATATCTGCTGTGGATGGTCGCGAAGCTATAGAATTATTCAGAAATAAAAAATATGAAATAGAATTGATAATTCTTGATGTCGTAATGCCGCAGGTCGATGGCTACGAAGCATTAAGGCGTATAATGGAAATCGACCCTGATGCAAAAGTGCTGATGGCGAGCGGATACGCTCACGCAGACATTATTCAAAAGTGTATGGATATCGGTGCAAAAGGATTTATTAGGAAACCGTTCAGAATTACCGAGATTTCCGAAAAAATATACCGTGCAATAAGTGAAAATAAATAATAGACTTGTCAAGCGGAACGCTTGCTGGATTTCTCCCGCTTTGGCGGGAGGAATGGCAGGTAAAGTCTTTAGGCACGAAATTATTTGAGCGACCACCAGGAGCGACATCGAAGCACGGCGAAGCGTGATGGTCAAGCGGAACGCTTGTTAGAAATATCGTCCTACTTTTCTCCGCTTCCTAAATGGTGCTCGGCGCTTTTTACGCTTATCTCCTAATTGCGGAATATTTAGTTCCTCCTGAAATTGTTTTATTTGGTCTCGCAAATACGCAGCATACTCGAAATCGAGTTCCTTCGCAGATTTTTTCATTAGTCGAACTAATTCGTCGATTTTCCCTTCGATAGGCAGGTCGTCAATGTATTTTGGGATTTTAGGTTGCTGCACTTCTTTCTCGACCTCGCGAGCGTCCGCTACAGCGGTAGTAAACATTATCGAATCGACACTTTTCTCTATCGATTTCGGCGTTATATTATGTTCTCGATTGTATTTTTCCTGAATTGTTCTCCTGCGATTTGTCTCGTCGATAGCGGTTTTCATAGCATCGGTGATTGTGTCAGCGTATAGAATAACGGTTCCAGCGCTGTGTCTCGCTGCGCGACCCGAAATTTGTATGAGAGAACGATGCGAGCGTAAAAAGCCTTGCTTATCCGCATCCATTATAGCAACTAATGATACTTCTGGTAAATCGAGCCCCTCACGAAGCAAATTAACTCCGACTAATACTTCGACATTTCCCAGACGCAAATCTCGTAATATTTCGACGCGCTCTATAGTATTTATTTCAGAATGTAAATATTTCGATTTTGCGCCAAGAGATGCAAAATATTCTGCGAGGTCTTCCGCCATACGTTTTGTCAGAGTCGTAATAAGAACCCTTTCGCCGCTATCGGTTCGCTTCTTTATCTCGTTCCACAGGTTTTCGATTTGTCCTTTTGTCGAGCGTACCTCAATACTCGGGTCAACGAGCCCAGTCGGGCGAATCAACTGCTCGACAACTTCTCCGCCAGTGCGTTCCAACTCGAAATCCCCAGGTGTTGCAGAAACATAAATCGTTTGTGGACACAATTTTTCAAACTCATCGAATAAAAGCGGACGATTGTCGAGCGCCGATGGCAATCGAAAACCGTATTCGATAAGTGTTTCTTTGCGAGACCTGTCGCCACTATACATTCCTCTGACCTGCGGAACTGTTACATGAGATTCATCGATTACAACGAGGAAATCGTCGGGGAAATAATCGAGCAGACAGGATGGGCGCTCACCAGGTTTCCGTCCTGCGATGTGTCGCGAATAATTCTCGATGCCTGAACAATAGCCGATTTCGAGCATCAGTTCGATGTCGAACTTTGTTCGCTGTTCGAGCCGCTGCGCTTCGAGCAATTTCCCTTTCGAGCGTAGTTCATCGAGGCGCTGCGCGAGTTCTTCCTTAATAGAATCTATCGCTTTCAGCAGTGTTTGCCTGTCCATTACGAAGTGCCGCGCAGGATATACATAGAATTCATCGACCTCGCTGATGATTTCACCTGTCAGTGGCTGAATTAGCGATATTTTCTCCGGAACATCGCCGAAATATTCTACGCGGACGACAAATTCTTCGTATGCGGGATAAATTTCCACGACATCGCCTCGTGCGCGAAATGCGCCGCGATAGAAATCGATGGGGTTGCGGACATAGTGGATGTTCACTAATTCGCGCAACAACAATTCTCGCGACAAAGGTTTGCCGACCTTTATGTGTATGCAAAGGTCGCGAAAATCTTTTGGCGAGCCGAGACCAAAAATGCAACTCACCGAAGCAACCACGATAACATCGCGACGCGAAAGTATTGACGATGTCGCTCGCAAACGCAGCCTGTCGATGTCATCGTTGATATCAGCATCCTTTTCGATGTATGTGTCGCTCTCGGGAAGATATGCTTCCGGCTGGTAATAATCGTAATACGATATAAAAAATTCCACAGCATTTTCGGGGAAGAATTGCTTGAACTCGCCAAATAATTGCGCTGCAAGGGTTTTGTTGTGCGATATAACGAGCGTAGGTTTCTGCACCCGTTCGATTACATTGGCAATCGTGTATGTCTTGCCCGAACCCGTAACTCCGAGCAGAACCTGATAT
>JALTEE010000079.1 GCA_027007865.1 bacterium | reverse complement strand
AACGGGTTTTTTCCAGTATGTTGCTATAAAAACTGCGACATTAGCCCGCGGCGAGCCATTTTTGATATTGATTTCGCTTTCTCTTGTGACAGCGATATTCTCTGCATTTCTCGATAATGTTACTACTGTTCTTATTATCACGCCTGTAAGCATTCTCATTGCTGTCGAGTTAGGGATTTCGCCGCTTCCTTTCATAATAAGCGAAGCGATTGCATCGAATATCGGTGGCACAGCAACGCTTATCGGCGACCCTCCTAATTTGATGATTGGCAGCGCAGCGAATTTGACTTTTATGGATTTTGTGAAGAATTTGACACCTTTCATATTTTTCACGCTTTTTGCAATGATGGGGGTTTTGTATCTATTTTTCGGGAAAAAACTTCACACATCGATGAGGAATCGCGCGAGAATTATGGAATTTGATGAAAATCGCTCGATAGAAGACCCAAAACTTCTGAAAAAATCGTTGATTGTGCTTGGACTCACAATCATCGGTTTCGTGGTTCACGGCTATCTCGACCTCGAACCATCGACAATTGCCCTGTTCGGAGCATCTCTTCTTATGTTGCTTGCCGGCGGCTCGAAAGTAGACAGCTATTTCGCAGAGGTCGAATGGGGAACCATATTCTTTTTTGCGGGGCTTTTTATTCTCGTCGGTGGACTGGTTAAACTCGGTGCAATAAAATTCCTTGCACAATCTCTATTAGACCTTACCAGAGGAAATATAAAGTCCACATCGATTTTTGTTATCTGGATTTCCGGTGTATTATCTGCTTTCATCGATAATATACCTTATGTCGCAACAATGATTCCGCTGGTGAAAGACATCGGGCTTCATCTCGGTGCAAACAACATTATGCCTATATGGTGGTCGCTCGCACTCGGTTCTTGCCTCGGTGGGAATGGAACCCTTATCGGCGCATCGGCAAATGTTGTCTCAGCAGGATTGCTTGAAAAAAGCGGATATAAATTGAGTTTCTGGGAATTCACAAAATACGGCTCGATAATAGCAATAATAACATTACTTTTTTCCACCGCTTACATCTACCTTTTCTATCTTATGTAAATCTATTCGGATAAGGTTGGCTCATTTTAGGATAGATTTCATTGACAAATCAGAAATAATATATACTAAATAAAAGAGAAAAAACAGCATCCTCTATTTTAACATTTCTGATTGCCATTCCCGCACTTCCAATTGTCATCCCAATATTCTCGATTGTCATCCCCGCACCATCTCTTGTCATTCCTCCCGCATTGGCGGGAGGAATCCAGCGGGTAGGGTGGATGTGGAGATATATGATTTGCGGAAGAATGTTGTCGAGAACACTCTATTAAAACAAGGGAGCATGCTCCCTTGTTGACAGCGTCCTGTAAATGGGGCAATTTGCGAATTGCCCCATTCTACAACGCGAATTGTGTATTCGAAATTATTATGCAAATATTTTGTGCAAAAAGGGAATAAATCTTTTTGAAACGCAAAAAATAATATTATATTTTCGAAAACAATTTTGAAGGAGATAATATTATGCGAACATTTTTCGTCGTCCTGCTTTTGAGCGTTTTTGTGAGCACGGGTTTTGTTTTCGCAGTTGGTGAAGGCGCCGATGAATTTCCGCTTCTCGGTCGTGGCGCCGGCGCATCGGGCGATTTCGGAACTCTTTCATTGTGGGGAAATCCCGCAGGACTCGCTCGCGCACCGCGATATTCCGCAACTGCGATGTATAACAATTTCTGGGGCATTTCAGAATACACATCATACTGCATCGGCGGAGCGTTCAATACCAAATATGCCGCCGTGGGTGCATATTTCAATTACTTCGGCGATGCAAATATATACTCCGAACTGTCAGCGGGCGGCGTCGTTGCAAAATCGATTTACAATATCGCCGATGTCGGTTTTCGTGCGAGGTTCGTTCAGATCGGTTTTCCAGAACCTTATGGCAGCGCATCGACAATGTTCTTCGACTTCGGAGTGCAGCACAATTTCAGAAACATCGCCGCTGTGGGATTTTACTGGCAAAATCCCGCACAAATCAGCAAAGTCGTCGGATACGATAGCAACGAACTGCTCAGCTTCGGGCTACGCTACGACGCTACGAGTTGGGTATCGGTCTATGCGGATGTTCAGTTCACGCAATCGGGACCGGGCGAACTCTATCTCGGTCAGCAGCTGAAGATAACTCGTTGGCTTTCGATTGCAGGCGGCGCAGGCGGAAGACCCACAAAACTATACCTCTCCGCAAATTTCAACTGGAACGATTTCGGAGTTTCCTGGACGGGCGCGATTCATCCCGAAATGGGAATGGTTAACGGTGGAAAAATATCTTGGGAGAAAAAATGAACGAAGTAATTTTAATTGACGGTGTAAAATATATCAAATATACTCCGCAAAACGAAAGCGAACTGGAACAAGCTGTTGTCGAGCATTCGAATATTATCTTTGGAGAAAATGCGATTTACCTCAACATAAAGAAAAAATTAAAATCCGAACTCGGCAAAGGAACGATTCCAGACGGCTACCTGCTCGATATTCCTAAAAAGAAATTATGGCTCGTAGAAATAGAACTTTCCACCCATCAGGAATATGACCACATCGGAAAACAGATAATGAATTTTAACGCTGCACTCGGGAATTATCGGACTCGCCAGCGACTCGCAACAATTATTCGCGAATACATAGAAAATGACCCGATTTTATATAATAAGGCGCAAAATTTAGGACTGGATAAAAATCATACCTACGAAATATTACTAAACAAAAAAACCCATCCTTCCTATCATCAGAAGAACACACAGGTTTATGTTATCATTGATAAAAAAACGGAAAAAATAGATGCTGCACTGAATGTTGTAAATCCGAAACCGATACTTTTGCAGTTGCAGACATTCGTCAGAGAAAATGTAAAAAATCTTTCGGTGCACCTGCATATTATGGACACAACATCAGAGGTCTCCTACACATACAAACCACCTAAAACCGCAAAACTGAATACTGACAAAAAACCTGAAGAGAAAACTATTAAACGCCCAAGAACAGATGCGCTGAAACTGCAGGAATACTATATTCCAATCCTCGAAGCACTCGTGGAACTTGGTGGTTCTGCCAAAAGAAAAGAAGTTCTAAACAGGGTTTTTGAGAAAGTTAAGGATAGGTTCAAAAGCGATGATTATAAGGAACTTCAGACAGGTATCATAAGATGGAAACATAGATGTGGTTGGGCTAAGTATGAATTGGCAAAGATGGGCTATCTTTCATCCAATTCTCCGAGAAGTATCTGGGAAATTACTTCTTCTGGTCGGGAATTTTTGAAATATAAGAAGGATAAGAAATAAACTATTTTAAATACTATGAGCGATAA
>JALTEE010000078.1 GCA_027007865.1 bacterium | reverse complement strand
CATTATTATTATGGAAAATGCAATTGTAATCCAATCTCGGAAGTTCATTTTTATTTCTTCGATTCTTGTTCGCGGAAGTTTCGGATTGTATCCTCGCAATTCGAGAGCAATTGCGAGTTTGTCGGCACGGCGAAACGCAGATATAAAAAGTGGAACGACGAGCGGAACAATTTGCTGTGTTTTGCGGAAAATTCCGCCCTTATCGATTCTGCCGCCTCGTGCAAACTGCGCCCATCTTATTTTTTGTGCATCGTCCATCATCGTTGGAATATAACGCATTGCAAGAAGAACAACCATCGATACATCTCTCGGTGGAATTTTGAAAAATCTTAAAAATGCGAATAGTTTTTCGAGTGCGTCCCCCAACGATACAGGCGATGTAATCCATCCAAAGAGCGCCGCCGCCCACATCAACAGTCCGATGCGTATCGAGAATAGAATTCCGTTCTCAAAGCCGACGAAACTGATGTGAAATATTTTCCAATCATAACCATAAGAGCCAGGAGTGAACAATAGATGGATTAGAAAAGTGATGAGCAGAAAGAATCTGAAAGTCCACAACATTTTGAATGCGCGCCGTAATCCGATTTTTGAAAACAATGTCCCAGCGATAACGATAATTATCCCAGCGATATGATTCCACCAGCACGCCTTTATTAGAATGAGTCCTGCGAAAGAGAAGAGGAGAAAAAGTTTTGTTCTTGGGTCGAGCGAATGGAGAAAAGACCTTTTTTCGATATATTGCCCTACGGAGAACATTTTTTAAAAATCATTCGTTTTTTCAAACAATTTATGATGGAATTGGCAGGCGATGTATCCCGCGCCGAACGCCATAACAAATACGCCTATTGCACTCACCGTAGCGGATTTCATCGAACCTGACATAATTATTGCGGAGATGAACATTCCAACGGCTAATAAAAGTCCGATAACTGATTGAACTGCGGCTGTCCATGGGTCGTCTATTACCCATTCTCCAAGTGCAGCATCTATTGCGCCTATTCCCGTGCCGGCAATAGCAAGTGCTCCGAGAGCAATCAAAGATTGAAGCGATGCAGGAAATCTCCACATAGGCGACCATAATCCGAGCAAAACAACGATTGCAGCGAGAATTCCCATTATAGTTCCACCGATAATGCCAGCAGTGGCGCCGTAAGCGATTGTAACGCCAGCACTTTCTGCATTCAGTATTTCCCGAATTCCTTTCCCTGGTTCTTCAGCAACGCTGGTTCCATCGAATAATGGGCGCAATTCGGGCATCGAATAGGCAAGGTTATACCTGCCATCATCGACTTTTGCGACAAGCGCATCGCGAGGTATCATTCCGCTACGCGCCCAGTCCACTAAAACATTGAAAGAAATAGGTCCCAGTTCCGCACCTGCGACTTTGACGGTGAATTGCGCTGTGAAACGCTCTTTTTCGGGAAGAGGAGGAATCATTCCGTTATCTATACCGATTTCGGGTGCAATTAGAATCGGCTCATTTTTCTTCGACGGTGTGTTTTTAGCGGTGAGTTTCGCTTCGAGTTCGTCGAGTTCTGTGGATGCAATTTGAGGCTCCGTTATAAGTTTTGCAGGCTGCGATTTCGCTGCTTCCTCGATTTCTTGTGCTTTATCACCGACAATTCTTATAATTCCTCCGCAAGATGGACATCTCCAAAATTCCGATTCGATTACTATATTAGGGGCAGTGATAAATTGTTTTTTACAATAAGGACATACCACAGAAAGTCCCGCATCAAGTTGGTCGCATTTCGCCTGCGGAATATCGACACCCCGAATGGTAATCTCGAAATTTGCACCGCAGTTTTCGCATCGCAAAATCGCTTTGCCTGGCGGGATGTCCGAAATATCGACTTCGTCTTTTGCACCACATTTTGGACAAATCACTTCCATAATATCCTCCAAACAAGCGTTCCGCTTGACCATTGCGCTTCGCCGTGCATCGATGTCGCTTCCCGCCGTTGCGGGACAAGCCCTGTGGTCGCTTAGCAAATCGTATATATTTACATCCACACATCTTTCTGGATTCCCGTTTTCACGGGAATGACAAATGAGGCACGGTGTCATTCCCAACTCGATTGGGAATCCAGAGGAGGTGTATTGGGTTTCCTGATTTCCATTCTATTTCAAATATATAATTCGCTTGCTCGTCGTCCGTCTATCATTCATTGTTGCTCTCACCAGATATATCCCAGATGGAATTGATTTGTCGGGATGCCAGATAAAACCCCTTATCCTATATCCTTCTCCCGAGGGAGAAGGACTTTCGCTCCCATCCCCGACCGCCAAGTCATCCCTTTCTCCTCGGGGAGAAAGAGACCGAGAGTGAGGGGGTTTTCATTTTGCATTTTGTTTCCCGACTCGTTGCGCAACATTTATTTACACATACTGCAGCCATCCATACGGGTCGTTTCCGTTTTCGACGATGTCGAAGAATTTTTTCTGCAACCTTTCCGTGATGGGACCGCGTTTGCCCGAACCGACCGTGATTTTATCGACCGACGAGATGGGTGTTATTTCCGCTGCGGAACCTGTGAAGAAAAGTTCGTCGCAAGTATATAGGAATTCTCGCGGAATCATCATTTTTGTTACTTCGATGCCCATTTCTTCGGCGAGTTTGACGACTGTGTCGCGCGTAATTCCTGCGAGTATCGACGCTCCCAGCGGAGGCGTATAAAGTTTGCCATCGATGACGAGGAAAAGATTTTCGCCGCTTCCTTCGGACACCCATCCGTTGATGTCGAGTGCGATTCCTTCGACATAGTTATCAAGGATGGCTTCCATTTTGACGAGTTGCGAGTTCATATAGTTTGCGCCTGCTTTTGCTGTTGCGGGAAATGTGTTCGGCGCCATTCTGTTCCATGTTGAAATTTTTACATCGACTCCTTTTTCGAGTGCTTCGGGACCGAGATATTTGCCCCATTCCCAAACGGCGATGCTGACTTCGACGGGGCACGGAAATGGATTCACGCCGAGACTGTTATATCCGCGATATACGAGCGGGCGGATGTAGCACGATTCGAGTTCGTTTTTGCGAATCGCTTCTTTCATTGCATTTGCGAGTTCATCTGGCGTGAACGGGATTTCCATTCGATATATTTTTGCGGAGTTGAAGAGTCGCTTTATGTGTTCGGGCAGGCGGAATATTGCGGTGCCTTTGGGTGTTTTGTATGCGCGGATGCCTTCGAAAACCGATGTGCCGTAGTGAACAACATGGGACAGCACATGAATCTTTGCGTCTTTCCACGGCACGAATTCGCCATTCATCCAGATATAGTCTGCTTCTTTGAACGCCATTGGAAACCTCCATTTTTTATTTGATTAAAAATATTTTTTCCATTGCCGAGCTGTTCCCAACATTTACTTTCATTAAATAAACACC
>JALTEE010000077.1 GCA_027007865.1 bacterium | reverse complement strand
TTGGTTGCTGTGCACGATAATTCGGTATGCGCAGGAACCGAGACGCTCGAAGTAATAATCACTGTGAACAACACATTTGCGGGGATAACCGGTATCGATAGTTCGTTCGGATTTTCCTGCGTATCGCCGACATTCGACCCCGTTGCTGGAACGCTCGTTCTCGACGGAATTTATTGCTACGATATAAGTTTCGAACTCACCGGCGATGACGAAGGCGACTGCGATTGCGGATTCTGGTCTGCGGAAAGCGTATTCTGGCTCGTTGTCAACGAAGTAAGCGGCGTCGTTACTGCTGATGTGTCGGCAATTCCGCAGGGCGATTACACAGATTATATCTACTATTCCGACTGCAATGCGGTGGATACGATTACGGTTTCGATTACCGTGCCTAATCATGCGCCGCTCGTTCTGACGGTTCCGCACGAGATATGGCTTCCCAGCGGCGATGATACCGTCGCCGTGAGATTGAGCGATTTCAGCGATGTCGATGGAGACCCGCTCGACTGGGTCAATTTCGATATTACAAATCTGGAAAATTACGACCTGTCGGCGCTCGGGGAGGATTTAGACCTCGGCGCTTCGGTCAATTATGAAAATTTCCCCGGATATCCCGATACTCTCGCGGTTTCCGTAACAGATGGATTAGCAGAAGCAAATGCAGAAATTCTCGTTTGGGTCTATGATGCCGATATTATGCAGCCGGAGAACAGGAAACCGAACCGCACCGCACTCGTAGGAGCGTATCCGAATCCATTTAACAATGTTGTCTGGCTCGAAGCGGAATTGACCGAACCGCAAAATATTCAACTCGATATCTTCGACAATACGGGTCGTCTCATAAAGAATATATTCAGCGGTTATCTTCCCGCATCGGTGATAAAATTTGCGTGGAACGGTTCGGATTGGAACAATAATCCCGTGCCGTCGGGAGCATATATCGCTGTGATGAAAGCGGGCGATAAAAAGTTTTCGCAAAATATTCGATTGATAAAATAACCCGAGAGGTTTCGATATGAATAAGTCGATATATTTAATAGTTGGGATATTCCTTACGATGTTCGCGCTCTCTTTCGCCGATTTTTCCGTGAATGTTTGGCAGGACAGCACCGATGTAACGGTGTCGTTTTCTGCGGATACAATCGGGGCGTATGTCGAAATTCTCGGCTGCGGAGATTCGCCGTTGATGAGCACAGTTGTGATGCAGGACACATCGTTTTTATTCTCCGTTCCTGCGTGCTGCTTGATTTCGGTTCGCTGGACGCCGATAAATCCCAATAGATATGCGGATGTTGTTCCTATCGGGGGCAACAAAGTTCGTATTCCGGGCGGCTGGTATCCAATCGGCGCCGACGATGGCGATATCGGATTGCTGTCCGCTCTCGGCGCACCGCCCGAATTTATAAATCGATGCATGCCGAATATATGGGTATTCGTCGATACATTCGATATTATGACAGTCGAAGTTCCCTGCTCGCTCTATTCGCAATTCATTGATGTCGGCGGATACGACGATAGCACATACTGGAGATTATACGGTAACGAACTATCCAGCACACCCGATACTCTCGCCGGCTGGAATGCAAAAATTTTGGGCGGATGGACGGAACCATCCGTTCCCTGCGACGATGGCGCTTATCCTGTTCGGGGGGTGAGTTATTTTTCAGCCACTGCCTGCGCACACTGGATGGGTGGACAACTGCCGACAGAAGCGCAGTGGGAAGTCGCTGCCAGATTGATGAACGGCGATATTTTCCCGTGGGGAAACGAGTTCTGTGTTCCGGAATATACTCTCACGGCGAACATATCCGACCCGCAGCAATGCGCTTCCGACCCGTTTGCTGGCGGTCCCGGTTATCCTGAATTCTTTGATGGCGATATCAGTCCCGCAAGCTGCCGAGCGATGGGCGGAAATGTATCCGAATGGTGCCTCGATGTATTTTCAACATCATTGTATTCATCTTTATCGCCTATCAATCCCGTTATAATCGGCTCCGAAACTGCCGATAAATCGATTCGTGGCGGAAATTTTGCCAGCGGAGACAGACGCGATGCAACCGTATTTAAACGCGAAGCATTCGCTCCGACTATGCGAGAAGGACACATCGGCTTTCGCGTGGCGTGGACAATCGGCGACGGCGACCCGGATGAATGGTATATCGAACGATATGCGCTCGATTGCCAGCCGCCAGATACGCTGGGAATATGGAATCCGAATGGCTGCTTATATCCGGGCAGCGAAGATTCATTTGCAATAGTTTTCGACGAACCCGTTATTGGCGCTGTCGTGTTTAATCCTGACGACCCGATGAATATCACTGCGCATTACAATTCTATTCCAGGCGATACACTGTGGATTGTCAAAGGCGAATTTGCCAATATTCCATCGGGCACACTTTGCGTGGATTTATCCGCTCTGACTGATACCGTCGGCAATTTAATCGACTCAATCGGTGTCTGTGTTCCGCTGTGCGCGCAGACATTTTTAATCGAACAGCATCCCGAAACACTATGGGCGCCGCAGAACTGCATAAATCAAGGCGAAGTGTGGCTAATAAATCTGTCCGATTATAATATTCGAATCGATTCTATTAAAACATATCCGCCGTTTGAAATTCTTGGTGTAGTATCAGATGTCAATACAGGCGATACAGCATCGCTTATCGTGCGCTTCACGCCCGACTGCTCGGGTTTAATTGCCGTTCCGATAATGGTATTTACGAGCGATGGAATTTTTTCCGATTCGCTTCTCGGAGTCGGCTGCGACCAGCCCGCTGTAACCGCCACGCCGTCGCGGCTCGATTTCGGCGAAGACTGCGATACCGCATATATCGACATCGTGCTTGCTATGACGGGATGTTCGATGGGCAGTCTCGCTATATGCGACATCGGCTGGTCGGTGGGTGAAATGTTCGGTCTCGATTCGATAGAAGTGGGCGACACGATAGCGGACAGTCTTTGGGGTTCTGCGCGATTTAATCCCACAAAGCGCGGCGTATTTTACGATACGCTGTCGTTCCGCTTTCGCCCGCTCGGTGGAATATGCTGCGATGCCACGACGATATCGATTCCGCTTTACGGAGTTTGCAAAAACTTGCCGTGCGACCCGAGCACAGATTACGATGCTGTCGGCGAAAACGATGTAGTGAATTTCTCCTGCCTCGAAGAAAAAGTAATAATCTACGACTCGTTCGGCAGACGAATCATTACGCTCGAACCCGATGCCGATGGCGAAATACGATGGGAACTCGTCGATGAAGATAGAAAGCCTGTTCCTGCGGGAATATATTACTGGAGAAGCGGCAAATTCGATGGAACAATAATCGTTATTCGATAGATATTTTTGGGGGTAAAAATGCTTCGTTATAAAATAATATTATTGTTGTTAGTATCGACGCTTGCTTTTGGGCAGTGGTATTCGCCGCAATTTATCGGTGCTTACGGTAAATATCGCAGTGCACTAATCGGTGGCGAAATTAAAACAGGCGTAGCGCTCAGATTTACCGATATTTTGGATTTGTCCGCAGGGCTTTGGACTTATCAATCTCAAGCGGACTGGCAGAGTTGGAGCGGGCAAGTTCGCACGGATACGAGATTGTTCCCCTGCTCGATATTACGCATTATCGCTCTCGGAGGAATAAAGGGCGATTTCGTTGATTTGACAGGCAGAACGACATCGCCATCTCTCGCTAGAATCGCTAAAACATCGCAATATAAGCCGAATTTTGCCGTCGGTGCGGGAATCGATTCATTGAAATTCATTTGCAAGAGATGCAATTATTATTTTACAGGCGAAGTTCTTATCGGCGATTTTGTGCCATTTCCATATAGTTTTTCTAATGCAAATATGCATGGCGAGACATTATCCACAACATTCGTAATATCCGCCGAAACAGCAACTCCGTTCGGTATTGCGGGTGTTTTCCGTCAGGCGAGGATGAGACAATGGTTCGGAGACGACATCTGGCGAATAACATATACGAGTCCGTTCTGCTGCAAAGGGCTTTTGAGATGCTCGGCAGGATGGGAAAGCGGATATTTGGGTTTCGCTTCGACAGAAATAAATTTCCAGCCCGTATCGAAAAAATATCCTATGTCGCTTATATTCGGCGTGGAATTGCCGCAGGATGCTTCGTTGTGGCAGTGGAATATCGCGCTTCAATTTCATCCATATATTAGTGGAAAGGGGAGAAGATGCAATAGAAGCAGCGGTGGCAGCACGAGTAGAGATATACAGATTCTCGCTCCAAACTTAGAAGACCCATACCAACAATAATATTAAATATTAAAAATAAAAAATCAAATATCTCGATAGCGGGAAAAGATAGGGCTGATGCATTACACGCGACTCGTAGAAGATTTTGATTTTTTATATATCATTTTGCATTTTACATTTTGATATTCGATATTTTTGTGGTGATGTTATCGTTTCCCTCGTATTGCCAGCCCATCTGTCTGCACAATTGGTCGATTGTATTTCTAAATGATTTTTCAAGATTTATTTTAATGCTATTTTTCAATGAATCGCTCAATTTTAATATCACGATTGGCTTTTTCCGAGATGGTATTTCTGCGACAGCGCGAAGAATAATCGTTTTTCTCGATTTTCTCTGCGGGTCGTCCACAATTTCCGATTCGGAACGCACTGTGGTTATCTCGCCGATGTCGTATCGAAGCGGAAACAGCGGAATTTGAACTGTCATTTTCATAGATACGATATCGAAAGAGCGCGGGAACAACCACCTGAGAGCGTAAAAAATTATGAAGATAAAAACAAGGATACTTACCAAAAACGAACCCCCAATGGATAATACCGTAGATTTATCGAGACTTCCGAAGGAAGAAAGCATATAGAAAATCGATAAATCCATTATAAGCGCCACTATCGGAAGTATTAAAACTAATGTTCGCAAAGATTTTACATTCTGGACGAAATCCGCGGGGTCGATGACGACTTTATTATCTTTATAGTGCAGAGATACTTCTTTCGCTGTCTTCGGTTTCTTATTCCACAAGAATTGCCCACTATTTTTAAACATTTTGACCGCCTTTAATCGAAATGATTTTCGCTCGAATAATATACACCGCTATTAGGTTTTGTATTCATATAAATATGAAATGCGATTGCCCAAATAGCAAGAATTTCATTGCCATTATTTTATCGTGCAATTAGATTTAATGAAACCTAAAAAAGCGGGTTTCATTTTGCCCATGTTGTTGGAATTGTGAGAGTTCGAGAGATGCAACAGCGGGCTTTAGACTGCTGAAACTCAAAAAAAGGGAAGTATGAGATGAGAAACGCGATAGTCAACAAGGGAGCATGCTCCCTTGTTCGCACAATTATTTTGTCGCTGGTGTTTTTAAATGTGGGGCTTTCCTATGCACAGGACTCCCTCAATGTCAGACTTGTTGGGCATTGCCTGACGCGAGACAGAGCAATGGATGTTGTCGTGCAGGGCGATTATGCCTATGTTGCGGATTATGATAGTGGACTTACGATCATTGATATAAGTGAACCAGAATTCCCATTTATAATAGGTCATTACAATGTAGAAACATTTTCGATGAGTGTTGCATTAAACGATACAATACTATTTTTGCCTGACATGGAGCGAAACCTTCTTGTTCTCAATATTTATAATCCATCTTCACCATTTGAAATTTCGAGGTGGGATGAACATTTAGGTGGATTAATTTTTTTGAAAGATGATTACATTTATTTTAATTCAAATGAAATTGTTATTATAGATGCTTCAAATCCCGAGAGTCTTGTAACAGATGGAGTATGTTCTGGACATGAGTCATGGTCAATATTTGCAGATAATGAATATCTATATGTTACTTCATGTTATTTTGCAACAGGAATATTTATTATTAATGTTTCGGATCCTTTTTACCCATATGAAATAGGCTCTTGCTTAGATGATTTTGACGAATGGGGTGATGCAAAAGATGTATTTGTGTTAGATTCTTATGCCTATGTTGCCTCAGGCAATTCTTCAGGTTTAAGTGAGGAATTTCAAATCATAGATATTACAAATCCTGCTTTTCCGTTTATTATAACATATTATTCTACCTATCCTGCAAAAGGAGTTTATGTTAAAGGACATAATGCATTTTTAGCAACAAATGGAGGGTTGAGAATAATAGATATTTCTAATCCATACTCTCCTTATGAAGTCGGATATTATCAGAGTGACTTTTATGCAAATAGTATAACCATAACAGACAGCTTTGCGTATGTTACGGCAGGAAATGATGGTTTTTATATTTTTGACATATCCTACTTCACTGGAATAAGTGAGTCAGAAACAAAAATACCTGAAAAACTGGTTATCACTGCATATCCTAATCCGTTCAATTCGTCGTGCACCATCACATTGTCATGTCATTCCTCCCGCCTTAGCGGGAGGAATCCAGAAGGATGGGTGGATGTGGAAATATACGATTTGCGGGGGAATGTTGTTTGGAGACCCCCTTCGTCCCGCCATGGCGGGACTCTGTCCCCCTTATCAAGGGGGACAGACCGAAGCGCAAGCGAAGGTCAGGGGGTTTACATCTGGACACCCGACAAATCCATCGCATCGGGGATATATCTGGTGAGAGCGACAACGAATGACGGACGGACAACGACGAAACGGATTGTGTATATACGGTAGGGGCGTATCGAATACGCCCTTGTAAAAACGAATTGTTTATATTTTGTAGGGGCAATTCATGAATTGCCCCTAAGACGCGAATTGTGCATTTAAAATAGAATGGAAATCAGGAAACCCACAATACCTCCTCTGGATTCCTAATCGAGTTGGGAATGACACACCGCACCCCATTTCTCATTCCCGCGCTTTCAATTGTTATTTTTGCGTTCTATTCTGTCATTCCCGTGAAAACGGGAATCCAGAAAGATGGGTGGACGACGACGAAACGAATTGTGTATTTGAAATAGAATTTGAGCGATAACCAAAAAAGCGACAATAGAAAGCCACGAATCCTGTCAGACAGGAATGTCTGACCCACCCGGGATGGTAGGACAGGCATTCTTGCCTGTCGATGTTGAGATAGATACGACCTGTGTGGAAATATTTTGTTTGCTAAAATGACCTGAGCGACAGCAAGGAGCGACCTAACGAGTCGCAAAGCGCAATGGTCAAGCGGAACGCTTGCGAAGGGTGTTATTTTAGCAGCAGCGCTTTTCGAGAAATTGTTTCATTGTCGCCGGCAAATTTTACGAAATATATTCCCGATGGCATAAAAATTCCCGAATCGTCGCTGCCGTCCCAGAAGAATCTGTATGAGCCCGCAAAATATTTCCCGCGTGATAATGTTCTGACGAGTTTGCCGGACACATCGAATATTTCAAGCGAAATATTTTCGCTCTTCGGCAGAACGATAGAGATGGACAATATCGGATTGAACGGATTCGGGGAAATTTTCAAATCGACTTTATCGGGCAATTTGGCATTCGGTTCGCTGACATTTTCGAATATCGGCTCTGGCGCTTTCGTTGTGAATAGGATTGCTCGTTCATTTGCCAGCGGCGCCGCATAGGGAGCGAGAATTTTGCAGTAACTATATTGAATTCCGAACCTCTGCTCCGGCTCTTCGATACCGACAGTAGAATATTCTGCGATGTCGTCCGGATTTATTTGGCTGTCGATATCTGCGATTTCGTTGTATTGGAAGACGATTTCGCCATCTCCTGTCGGAGTTCCGTAAATTGTCGGATGTCGCAGAATGAGTTCGAACCATTCCACCGTTGCATTGTCGAATGTGTGTATTGTGCGCCATTCCACGACAAAGATGTGGTCTGCGGAGATATATTTGTAATACACGCCGCAGTTTGAAAAGTCTGGGTTGATATCGTCCCAGAAAGGGCAAATCATCGCCGGTGGTCCCGATGGGTCCGGCAGCGGACGATTGTAAAAGTTCCAGAAAAGAAAATCCGATACATCGCCCATCGCAATCCAGCCGTTCGAGCAGATTCCGATTGAATAGTATGTTTCGCCGTAATATACGAATGCAAAAGGCAGCGGAATTACAGCGGTTTCGTCGTCGCCGAGATTTAAATTCGTTCCTGTTCCGCCATAATCGGGACTGATTTCAATCCAATCATACTCAGGAGCCCAGCCGGAAGCGGTATCGGAGTTATCGTAGCAATAATATCCGTATTGGTCGGGTCCGCCGAATATATTCGATGATATTTCTCCGACGGGAACGGGGCAATTTATTTCATCGGCATAATATCCATCGTCGATTGCAATGGCTAATGAGTCGATAATTCCGTCTATCATTGTGCTGTCGCAAAATACTTCGATTTCGGGGGAGAGCGATGCCGTTTCACCAGGGGCAAGTGATGTCAGCGATGCGGATGTCGTGTGCGCCGATACCCAATCTCCGCTTGTGATGGAAACGCTCGCATTCTGCATCGGCACGGAGCCGTCGTTTCGCAGAACGATATTCAATGTCGTAGTTTCATCGGGCGATAGAATGCCGTCGTCTGCGGGAGTTACCGAAACGATAGTCAATTTCGGCGCACGGAGATAGGTGTGATACGATGCAGTATCGAGCGTTCCGCCGCTATATGAAATCGCAAATTGGAAAAATATTTCGGTGCTGTCATCGATATCGCTATTTATTGCGACTGCAATCGGGTCGGATGATGGAACCGATGCGCCTGCGCCGATGTCGCCGAAATCGGAAAAAGTATCGATTATGGTAAAATTGTCATCGGGAACGATTTTTGCGCGAACTGCCGAAAGTGTTGCGTCACCGAGATTGTGCAGAGTAAGCCGTAGTTCGATTTGTTCGCCTGCTGCTGGAATACCATCGTCGTTGCCGTCGCTTTCGCCCGATGCGTCGTCGTCGCTCTCGCAGGCGGACAGTGAAACGCTATTTTCGGCGGATGTTATCGGAATTGTGGCGATATACGGAATGTATCCCGGAATTTTTACGACGAGCGAAAGACTGTCTTTACCGATTGTTTCTGAATCTGGAAATGATATGACAGCGGCTCCCGTTTCATCGAGAAATGCGGTGTATGGGTCTCCATCGGAGAACCAAACGGATGCGACAGCGTTTTCGAGCGGCGCGCCACCCGACGATGCGGTTATGACAATTCTCGTATCTCCGCTGTGAATTTCCGCGGGATGTATGACTGATATGCTTTCCGGAACCGCTCGCCAGAGCGTAACCGATGGGTCGCCGATAATATTGTAGATATATTGATAATGGTCGACTCCCATTCCAATTGGTCTATCGTCGGGATATGCGAGATATAGCGTCAATTTTGCACGAAGAACGCATTGCCCGAACGAAGAGAGATTTTCTTGAAAGAATCCCCACCAGACACCTTCGGAATTTGGGTTATTCCATTTTGTGTGAGTGTTATGGTCGCTTGGTCCATAGAAATCCACGGCGCCTGTCGGATTTGTCGGTGTTCCCACTCGAATCCAGGCTTCGCCGAAACAGGGGTCTGTCGAACCGTCGAAATCCCCTGTGCCGCAGACGATACTCGTTACAACCGGCAATTTCCAATGATTAGACAATCCTTGAACATCGGAGACATAATAGCCGGGATATACCCACCCTGCTGGTCCTGCCCATCCGCGATAATTCACGAACGATGCGCCTTCATTGACAAATGCCGATATCGTCGATGCTCCGCGAGGACAATAACTGCCGTAACAATAAACCGTTTCGATGTCGGTATATCCATTTTGCATTGCCAGTTGTCGTTGCCATAGAGTAACCAATCTCGGCGTTTGCGGTTCGGGAGTTCCGCAGCAATTCGCCGCTACTTCGATTCCGCGAGTTAGCCAATCGCTGCCCGCCTGCAAAGGATTTGTCTCGTATCCTACGACTTTTGCCGAATAAGTCTGTGCTTCGGTGGAATAGTCCACAGCGATGCGCCCGACCATTATATCAGCGAGATAATCATCGCCCGCTGTGAGTGCATATTCGTGGTCGGAAGTGTAATCGAGTCCTGTGAATGCGCTGTGATAGCCGTAGTCGTCGAGATATGTTCCGCTCATAGCGCAATCTCCGCCGAAAACTACATAGTCGGGTGGAAATTCCCAAGTATCGTAGGCGTTTTGGATGTAATCGTCTATTTCATCGGGCGTTGGTCTATCTCCGCCGCCGATATCTTCATAAGCGCGCACTACTCGCACTCGATAACCTGCCATCTGTCGCCAGCGAATTAGTTGTTCAAAATCCTCTTCGTAATCGTCTCGGACGATATATAAAATCGTTCCGCGCCGAAGTGAAAGATTTCTGCGGTAGAACCAATAGTTCGCAATTGCGGAACGATACAGAGCATCGAATGCCTCCGAAATGTGCGTCGGTTCGCTGTCGAGGGTATTTTTATTATCGATACCAACAAACGATATGCGAACCGTCATTTTTCGCGCTATTAGAAGCGTTTTCGATTTCGCATCGTATCGAAATGGATAAAAATCCACAGGTGCAACGCGGAAATCTCGCATAATAGCGGGTTCGCCGACAGAGACATCTTTGTTTGGATAAATCCCGTTTTCATAAGCCGCTCTGTCGAATACAAATTCCTGCTCATCTATCGGGTCTTGGACAGGATAGAGGAGGACATTTTCGACTGTGTCCCATTCCGCCTTGACGAGCACCGCAGAAACTCCCGAATGCGGTGGAATTGCTATGAGCGTGCTCCATATCGGAATTCTCGGTTTGCCGACATCGCCAACATAGCCGCCAGTGGGAATAAAGTATCGCACAAATTCGCCGTCGCTGTTCATAATTGTGTCGGCATATTCGCCCGACATAACGAACTGAATAACAGCGCCGTTATCGTCTGCGATGGGACAGATTGCAATCGGCGCTAAAAAATTCTGCGAGAAAGTTAACGAAAGAATGAGAATAAGCGGGAAAAATATCCGTAACATAGAGTCCTCCAATCTGTGAGTTCTGAATATTATATAGCACAGATTTCAAA
>JALTEE010000076.1 GCA_027007865.1 bacterium | reverse complement strand
GTTGTATTTATAAATGTGTTCGTATTTTTTTTGCTATCTGGATTTTCCACAGAAATTTTTCTGCTCGATGTGTTTTTCTGCGAATTTTGCGAATTTCTGATAGTTTTTATACCTACAGGATTGATTTTAACATTGAAATCCGGCTTGCGAACAAACTCATACCGTTTATTTTCATATCCCTTTCGTTTCGCAACAACTCGCCAATCGAATGTCGCATCCGATTTCCCATTTGCGAGTTCGACAACCTCGAAGCCTTCCTGATGTTTGATAACAGCGACGCCTTTGCATTCGGGGTCGGTGAGCTGAACGAAAACTTTCATCGGATAGTGCTCATTTATCGTCACTATGTGTAAAAAATCCTTTGGCAAATGAATATATGCTTTCCCATCGCTCAATTTTCCCGAGCCGAAATCCTCGAACCAGACTTCCGGCGATTCCTGACAATAGACGGCGTGCCAGCCATCTGAATCCTCGATAATCGCCGATTTTGTTCCCGGTGCCACAAAGAGCGAACCTGCATACACTGCACCTGTTACATTGATGTTGCCATCGAAATATCCAGCATAATCGTTGGTTGTATTTTCGCAAGTTCCATAGACACCGACATCGAGTTGAGAAGTGTTATCAGTGGCATAACCATAAACTCCAAAACCGCTGAAAGACGAAGCAGTTCCGTCGCTTTGTCCATATACTCCTATATACGGTGCACTTCCAACAACTCCCCTACCAATGCTGTCATCATCGCTCGTGCCATAAACACCATAGCTCGCTGTAGTCGTATCGCCCCATCCGAATACGCCGACACTATTGCTGTATCCGACAACACCAGCGCCATTTGTAATTCCACCGGGCATAATCAAGTCGTCGTCGGCGCCCTGAACACCGATGCCGTCCGATGCTTCGCTGCGACCGATAATACCATAACTGCCCGATGTGGTATCACTATAGCCAAAAACACCTACATTAGTGCCATTGCCGATAACTCCTGCACCGCCATCGAGAATGGTTATGTTCCCGAGATTGTTTCCGATACCCATAATACCGATTCCCGAATCGGCATCATTAGTTCCGAAAACAGCTACACCGAGCGCGAGAACAGAATCGGAAACATTAACGCTAACACCGGTGGAGCAAGAAGCATATACGGCGTAGTTGTATCCACTCGCTGTGTTTGCGAGGCTCATTGCTCGCAAGCCGATACCATTTTCATCCTCGGTTTGCGCAAGACAACCCCAAGAATTGTCGGTAGTGTCTCCCGCAAAAAAACCTCCAATACTTTTGGAAAGTCCTGTAACCGCTGTTCCCATATACCAACTTCCCGAGAAACCCGATATAACGCCGAAGATGGCGCCATCGTCCAAATCGCCCAATCCATATACACCCCAACCTGTTGTGTCGATAGGTGCGTCTCCGCGAACGCCGGATGTCAAATAGTTTATCGAATAACCATATATACCATCGGTTCCTGTTCCGACCCCCATAACACCGCCGGTATATGGGTCTGAACTTGTGCCATAAACACCAGCAGACTTGCTTCCGCCATCGCCGCGTATGCCAGCAAAGGCGCTATCGGTTGTTGTTCCCCATAGCGCATAGCCATCTGCAGCAGTGATATAAAGTCCACTGTCTGCGCAAGTCCAATTTTCGTCGCAATGAGTATGCCCAATTTGTGAATATCTGCTGTCCCCCCAGCTCTGGTCAAAGGAAACTGTTCCTGTGCCCGTTATGGGATCTGGGGAGCATACGATACCTGTTCCCTGAGATACGCTGACAGAAGAACCACCCGCTTGAATCGAATCCTGCACGGGGGATGACAAATCTACCCACGCTACCGAGCCATCGGCGATTTCCGCACTGCCGACAGCGCCGGAAGCGATGCTCGTGCTGATTGTTCCAGAAACCGTTCCACTGCCCGTTACATCGCCTGCAAGCGTTAAATTGTGTGCGTGTGAAACGAGCGAATATCTCGCATCCCCCCATGTCTGGTCGAATGAAACAGTTCCCGTGCTATTTATCGGATTTGGTGAAAGAGAAATTCCAGTTCCCTCATCGATTTGAGTAACTCCGCTGGTGCCGCCAACAGCGCTGTCAGCAATCGCTGCGCGAAAAGAATATCCCACCGATGTCAGCGGAACACGCGGAAGCATTATTTCGCCTTCAACTTCGATTTGTAGATAGTATTGCACATCGAAAGGTAGAACTATCGGGTTCGTTTCGCCAAGAATAACATCGAACAGTCCTTTCGTAATCGAAACGCCCGAATGCGATTCGCTCCAAAGTTCCGTGCCGCCAGTGGAAACATCATATATTCTGAAAATCAAATTATAGCTTCCGTCGAGAGCGACGCCGGTGTCGTCGGTTAATTTGCCTTGGTAATTGATTTGTGTTGGCACTGCAAAAAGAGCGGAAAACATAAATGCAATCGCAAGGACATAAAATATTCTCCTGCACATATTCACCCTCCTGAAAAATTTAATCGTTCAGTTTAATAAATAATCTTCCATATCCAAATGTTTTTTTGTCCTAAATATTATTGACGGATTTACAATCATCGCTTCTATCGCTTCGGGTTAAGTCGATAGAAAATACACTAGATATGAAGTTTATGAAAGCGCCTGTGTTTTATCGCATTTCTTCATTATCTTTTTTCGGCGGTTTTCTATTATCGCTATAGTTTGTTTTCTGGGGTTCGGGATATTTAATTCCATTAGGTGCATCGGGCGTCGGTTCTTCGGATATCTTATGAAATTTTCCCGCAGGATTCGGCGGTTCGATATGTGTGAGTCTTCGCGTTTCAAATCCCTTTCGTTTCGCAACGATGCGGTAGTCGAAAGTCGCGTCGGAATGTCCGCCGTTTTGCTCGATAACCTCGAAACTATCCTTGCCTTTTTTGACATACACGCCATTGGGACACTCATCGGTCATCTGGATAAAAACTTTCATCGGATTATTATCGTTTATCGTAACAGTCTGAAGAAATATGGGGTCGATTTGAACAGTGCAATGTCCATTATGCAATTTTGCAGAGCCGTAATCTGTGAAATAGATTTCGGCACTTTCTTCACAATACAGAGCCCGAGTTCCATAATTTTGTGTTGGAACATAGGCAGATTTTGTTCCTCCGACATAGAAATCGGCGTTTGTTCCTAGTCCGGGATTGCCCGAACCGAGGTCGTGCCAGAACCAGCCTGTGTAGTAATCACTATTTG
Organism: bacterium; assembly: GCA_027007865.1. GTDB lineage: Bacteria > UBP14 > UBA6098 > B30-G16 > B30-G16 > JAGHAI01. The sequence continues at coordinate 7,769 of JALTEE010000076.1, read as the reverse complement.
CATTCTCGGCACGAACAGCACACATACCACTACTGCCGGTAGAATAAGCATCGACAGCATATCCTGGACGACTATCCGAGTTGCATCTAAAATAACCACCATAATAAGTTGTTGTGCTGGTTCCGTTGTCATAATTATCTCTATAGCCGAGCATCCCGTAGTAATCTCCGAAGTTGTTCCCGCCTATAACTCCGCAGGATGAATCATAATCATTATAACTAAATCCTGCCACGCCTGCGGTGTATTTGTTTCCCCAATACGAGTATCCCTTCACACCGCAATCCACACCGGATTCTGTCCATCCAGTTCCGCCGTTATCTATTCCGGAAGTTCCGCTTCTTCGCCCGAATATTGCGGATTCATCGGCACCATACTCGGTTGAAGTCGTATATACATAGATTCCGTCGGTGCCATCCTGTTTATATACATATATATCGTATGATGAGCCAGTATCATAGACTTTAACATCGGTATTGTTGGTAGCTTCGATATAACTTCCCGCATCGTTCCACAGATTCCAGTCCGAATCATAGTGATGACCATCGACCATATCGGCATTAAGATTTGTGCAGACCGTTCCATTAGAAATCGGTATCTGCCCGCTGGCATTGCCAGAATTGAGCGTATATGTTATCGTGTTGCTGGCAGCTGCAACGGATAATCCCGTGCCGCTCGCCGCCATCGTTATGGCGGGACCCGACTGTGAATTTATAGAGGTTATACCGCTTGCACCACCGGAAATAGTCGACCAACTCGTGCCATTATACCAACGGATTCCTGCCGATGTTGGATACATCCCGAAGATATTTCCAGCATCGTAAGAAGGCACGCTGGGGTCACCAGAAAGAGTTTGCATATCGCACCAATAAGCGCCACCGAAAGTCATAACGCCATTGCGACCCAATGAAGAACCTACCTGAAAACTTCCGCTTCCAGAACTCGGTCTGAAATCGATAGCAGCAGAAGAACCAAAAGGTGCACGAAACCCCCAGCCATCGCCGTTTATATCGATGATAAGATTGCTCTGAATATATGCATCGCCACGCACATCGAGTTTATAGGCTGGTGTTGTTGTTCCGATGCCGACACGCTGGTCATTTCCGTCTACTACAAATATTTTTGTTCCCTCGGCAACACCCGCAACTTGAAACTGGTCGTTGGCACCTCCTGAAACACCTGTTATCACACATTTGTTTCCACTTACATGCTCCACTAAATCGTTAGCGGCGTATATATCCTGTCTTGCCGCACAGGTAATTTCGTAATCTCTGCCCGGATAGGATGGAGAATCCACCAGCAAATTCCCGCCATCGATTCTGCCATCGCCAGCAGTCCAGAACCCATCCCCGCTCTGTTGTGAACTATGCTGATTTTGGATATAATCGTTCGATGAACTTGTCCAAGGAGCCGTGTTTGTGATTGTGAAATTTGGATATGAACCGCTTACCGAAATGCCTGTCCCGCTACCGATACTCACGGTTTGGTCGGGGGCTGTGTTCGTTATAGTTATTGTGTTCGCTGCGGATGATACGGAAATTCCAGTGCCATTTGTAATCGTTATAGATGGTCCAGTCTGGGAATTTATATCGGTAATACCCCCACCAGAACCACCGCCAGCGAGCGAATCGGCGATTCCCGCACGGAAAGAATATCCCACCGATGTCAGCGGAATTCGCGGCGACATCGTTTCGCCTTCGACTTCAATTTCGAGATAATATTGTGCATCGAAAGACATCGTTATCGGGTTCGTTTCGCCGAGAACCACATCGAACAATCCTTTTGTGATAGATGTTCCCGAATGCGTTTCACTCCACAGCAGTGTGCCTCCCGTCGGTGCATCGTATATGCGAAAGACGAGGTCATAACTGCCATCGAGAGCAACGCCCGTGTCATCTGTCAGCTTTCCCTGATAATTGATTTGCTGGGGGATAGCAAAAACCGGAGCAAAAGATAATATCATTAGAAAAGTGAACTTTCTCATAACCACCTCCCATTGGCAATCTTAGCCTATTTCTTTTCCTGTAAAACAATACTGTTATTTAATTTCATAATCTCACCCAGTAACCCAGAAATAACTGGATTATCAGGATTAGAATCCACTTTCTCTTGAAGAGAATTTATCAATTCATCACTTATCTTGTTTCCACTTTTAACTTGCTTAAGAACGCTATTGAATTCGTTATAAAGTCTAATATTCTCTTCGATTTTGTCTCGTAATTCTTTAATACCATCAGAATATTGGGCAAGATTTTCTATATCCTCAAAACTCACAGGCTCGCATTCTGGGCAATCACTGCCGATATGTCTCCCGTTATAACTTTCGTGAAGAGCACCATCATATATTCCATTGCCCTCGTGAGGTGCTTCAAGAAGTTTCCTAAGATTTTCTCTATGGGCAAAATCCGGGTCGAGTTCTCCATGCTCGAAAGTGCCAGTATTCTTATCGAACCAAATTGCATACGGGCTACCATCTTTTTCGTAAACGAGATAACCTTTCATAATATTGTCATAATCCGATGACAAAACTTCGTCGGGAAGCGTAACATTTCTGCTATCTTTTCTCGTTCCTATCGCTATCCAGGTAAATCTAACATTTGAGTTTCCATTGCCATTTTCAGATACTTCAAATCCTTTGTTATTAATATCCATTAGATGCACACCATTACAATCTCCAATCGGCGTCACCGTAACAACGACAGGAGTATCCTCATCGATAACTTTCGAGAACGACTCGTTAAATTTTATCTGGGCTTTCCCATTAACAAGACGACCATAGCCGCTTGTATATACGCTAACATCCGGTGATGTAATAGCGTATGTTGCCACTCTTCTGCTATCGCCAACATTTGTAAGGACAGCGTAATTTTTATTCGTAATTACATCGCCGGTTACATATTGTCCATATCTTTCACCTGCAACATATTGACCGTAAATCTCCCCGCGTGTAATATGTCCAAACAATTCTCCCGTTCCACCGGCACCTATGGATGCAACAACATGTTCATTAATAATATCGGGAGAACCGGAGGCAGAGCGCAACAGTCCCGAACCACTTCCAGAACCACCATTATAATATAAACCGTAAGTACTTCCATCAGTTTTCGTATATGCTAATGCCCCAAATCTCGAATCCGTATAAGCTCCTATAACTCCACTACAAAATCTTGGTGTGGATGATACTTGCTCTCCTTCAAGACCGAACAAATAATCATAATTATCACTGCCACTTGGGTCCGTATATGGTGAATCAGCACCAACTCCAGCACGGCTATAATAGGAACCTCCACCCTGTCCAGAGTTATAGTTATTACCTCTCACACCATAATCACCCGATAAATCGCCCGTATTGTCATTGTCTCTATAACCATATATAACATTACGAGCACTTGACCCTGCATCATGATAATAACCATATACACCATAAGAAGAACTACCCATATATCCATAAACACTGGATGAATAATATCCATATATTCTGTAACTCGAGCTATAGCCCGTTCCCACTGCAATATTATCCACTCCGTCGTCGTAAATTGCAGAATTTCCAAGAGAACGTGTGCCTGTCCACCTAACGTCTCTGCCAGATGTGCCTGAACCGGTAGAGTACCTGTTGTCGAGATTGTAAGACCCTAACCCCGTAACATGCCCGGTCCAATCCAAAGTAACATCCTGTATCACTGTTCCATTGCTATTGTCTACGCTTGCCTGCGAGGACATATCCTGATGGGTGATGGTGACATCGTGATTGGTGGCGTTGTATGAAATATCTATTCCCGTGCCTTCATTGAAATCGAGCGTTTGATTGCCATCGCTAACAGAAAATCTGTAAGTGCCGTTAGTGTTGACATCTACATATTGCGTGGCATCGGCGATTTCGGTATTGCCTACAACTCCAGAATTTATATTCAACGAATTATAAGTTCCAGATACATCGCCACCGAAAGTTGTCGATGTCGTCAAATCGTTCGAGGTGTCGGTATCCCAACCTGTGAATGTCACGCTATTGCCTCCGCTTATTGACAAAACATTACCGGAAAGAGACAATGTCTGCGCATCAGTATTGTCCAAATAATAACTCCCATCGTGCCCATCCAAAAGGTCGGCATTCAAATTAGTAATCAAAGTATTCGAACCGACTGCGAATGGTGCACCCGATGCAGTGTTGAATGTTTGCAATCCTGTCCAGGTATTAGCATTTGCGAGATTCAATCCCAGAGTGTATGGACTCGCCGATGTCCCTGAACCGCCTCGTGTCAATGTCGCATCTGTTGCATCGGTGACTTCGTTCCCGATTACATGGTCGGCATCATCGGGACTCGTGATAAATCCCGCATCGTTCGTGAAATCGCTCAAAGTAACATTTCCATAATCGATTTCGTTATCACTGACAACGCCTGTTCCAAGCGCCGGGTTCGGATATGTCCCTGTCAAATCTCCGCCTGCGGCACTTGTATCCGTTATATCGTCGCTGGCATCGGTGTCGCCCGTATTCGTAATCGTGATGATATTCGAAGCGGATGAAACGGAAATTCCCGTTCCATTTGTTATAGTTATAGATGGTCCGCTTTGGCTGTTGATGCTGGTGATTCCAGATGACCCACCGCCAGCGCTATCATTAGCCCATTGAACCGCACCCGATACGATTTTGAGAACCTGACCGTTACTGCCACCAGCGGAACTAACTTTAGCGGCGGTCACCTGACCATCCGCAATCTTCGCGGTTGTGACAGCATTGTCGGCGAGGTAGGTGGTCGTGATGCCCCCTGCTGTCAGCGCGACAGGGTTTCCGGAGGTCCCATCACCGGTGATAGGCGAATTTGTCGCGACGGTTTGCAGGAAATGATTATCCACATAATATTTCGTCGCAGCATCTTGGTTTGCGGTCGGGTCGGCGACATTGACAATTCGATTGCTGTGCATATTCAGGAAGCCGAAACCGCCAGAGCATATATCCGCGCTGCCATTTATATCGAGGTCGGCATTTCCATTTATATCGCCTGCAACGGTAAGGTCTTCGCCAACATTGACATCGGGGTCGGATGCGTCTCCGTCGTATATCTGCCCGGAAACATAGAGATTTCCCGAGTTGACTATTTCTACATCCCCTGAAAATTCGCCAGCACGGTAATTTACTCCGTCGTAATATCCCAAAGCACCCCATACAGTTCCCGATGCGTCTCCGCGAATCACACTCTGTCCGTCGGTAATTCCAGTGGAAGCATCTGCGTGAATTCTGCCTTCATCATAGATACGCAAAAATGCGCCAGCAGCATCCCCGACACTGTCGGGATAAATATAGGACGCTGTCGAAGACCATTGTGTGCTGCCGTCTCCGCCACCACCAGAGCCCGTGTCGTCTGGAGCTGGTGCCCAATTAGAACCGTTCCACTTCAAAACTTGACCGCTCAATGGCGCCGCCGCGGAAACATCGGACAGGTCAGCGATGACATTGTCCGAAAGGTCGTCAGCCTCGTTGTTTATGTTCACGCTCCACGGTGTTCCCGCTTCTGTAATCGTCAATTGGTCGGTCGCATCCGTCCATGTAAATGCTGTGATAAGTTCGTTCGATGCATCGGCATCGGCATCGTCCACATCGTCGATGCCGTCTGTAAATCCACCCGGCATCGATGAAATATCCGTCCAATCGACAGCGCCCGCCGAATCGGAGTATGTTGCCGTGTGGGCGTTTGCAGTAACCGATGAGGAATCAGAAATATTTGTTCGAAACGCGTATGCAGCGGATGATAAAGGAATTCTCGGTGATAATATTTCACCGTTCACCTCTATTTCAAGCCAGTATTGCGCATCGAATGGGAGAGCCAACGGATTTATCGAACCGAGCAGAACATCGAAGAGTCCTTTGGATACAGATGTGCTGAAATGGGTTTCGTCCCACAGCGCACTTCCACCGATAGGTCCATCATAAAGTCTGAATGTAAGTGTATAAGTGCCATTTAGACCGACGCCCGATGAGTTTGTAATCTTGCCTTGATAATTCATTTGCTGCGGAACAGCAAAGACAGCACTTACCAGCAGACACACTAACAAAGTCAAATGCAATCTCATATCCCCCTCCAAATTTAAAATCTTTGGTTTAGTTTTTAAATTATATACAAAAAAATATTTAAAGCAAGCAAAAAAGGAAACAAAAATTTACGAAATAAGATGCAGATTTCAATATTTTCATAACTACCAAGTGCTATATACTAAAACATTATCGCAAGTCCATTTCAAATAGGATAGACTGCAAGTTGAACCATCTGGAGAAGAAGTGTATTAGATGGCGGAACGCTTGTTATATCGGTGCGATAAAATGCCCATAAATTCCCAATTGAAGCACAACTCCCACAATAATCGGAACGGAAAAATTGTCATCTATAAAGAAGGAACCCAATTCGACAAGTGTTGCAAGCGCTGCACCGATAATTTTCCACAAAATTGGAATGCCCGAAATGAAAAACGCTCCAATTATAGATATAATAAAAAAAGCGAATGTTCCTTCTACGGTTTTTTGCCTGACCGAGCCATCCGAATTGCGATGCTTATATATTTTGTGCCTTCCCCACAATGTTCCAACAAATACAGCAGCAGTGTCTCCAAGTATAATGTATGTCATCACGAGCGCGGCGATATTTTCATCGAATAGGAATAGCGAGAGCGCCGCAGCAACAAGGATATAACTCGACCCACCGAGTCGATTTACTTCCCAGCGACGATAGACATCGCCGATAAATCTGTATATAAATTTCCGAAACCCGCGATTGTAAATTCGCAATAAATCTATCGTAATAGCAACCACAGCGCCTACTGAAACTATCCACAGCGCAGTGATACGGTCGAGCGTGATAAACATAATTGGCACTATCAAAGCCGCTATGTGTGTGCCTTTTCGAAGAATCTCGCCGCGAAGTTTCATTAAAATCTCGATTTTTTTAACACTAATTTATTTAGAAATCGGTTTTGGCAAGTTGCAACAGTCCGCCCGCTTCGATAATCTGTTTTTGGACTCTCGACATCGGCGCAGCGGACGGCAATTCCAACCCCGTGGTCAAATTAGTTATTTTCCCCGTTTTACTATAGATTGCGATTTTATTTCCCGATTCGATATCGGCGGATGCGATTCCTGGTGCGACGAATATCGGCAATCCTGCATTGACGGCATTTCTATAATAAATTGCACCGAAACTTTCGCCGACAATAGCGATAATCCCAAGAGTGATGAAACAATCTACGGCGTGCTGCCGCGATGACCCTGCGCCAAAATTCTTGCCGACTATCAAAATATCGCCGTTCTCCGCTTTCTGCGGAAAATCACGCCACCCGTCGAGATTGCCGAATGCGTATTGTCCCATTTCGGAAATATCCGTAACAGCGAGATGACGATTGTGATATATCATATCGGTATCTATATCATCGATAGGTTTGCCATTGCTATCGACAATTACCCAAACTCGACCCGATATCTTTTCCAAAAATTTTTCCATAACCTATTTTTCCCCCGATATTATTTCTATTAAACTGTTAAAAACATCGGCGATAGAATTTTTAACAGATTCGGATATATTATTTCCCAATTTATTTATTTTCGGCTGAACCGCAAGTATAGATAATTCTGTTTCTGGTAAAATCATTTTCATCATAGCGAAATTGGACGGTCCGTGAGTCAGTATCATCGGCGCAGCGGGTTCATCTACCGTAAAAATTTTAATTTCTCCCGGCGCACCATCGAACATCACCGCATCAAGAATCAATAGTTTTTCAATATTTAT
>JALTEE010000075.1 GCA_027007865.1 bacterium | reverse complement strand
ATATAAAGAATTTCAAACAGAATCAGGAGGCAAGAATGACGCAGCAGAAAGGCAAGTATCTGTTCACATCGGAGAGTGTTACGGAAGGGCATCCCGACAAGATTTGCGACCAGATTTCCGATGCGGTTCTCGATGCAGTTATCGAACAGGATAAAAACGGCAGAGTCGCCTGCGAAGCATTTACGACGACGGGAATGGTTCTCGTTGGCGGAGAAATCACAACAAGCGCTTATGCCGATATCCCCGCTATCGCTCGAAAAGTGGTTAAAGATGTCGGTTATACCGACCCACACTGCGGTTTCCAATGGGAAAATATTTCTGTAATTACAACAATCGATAAGCAGTCGCCCGATATTGCAATGGGTGTCGATAGAAAGGGCGCTGGCGACCAAGGCATTATGTTCGGATACGCTTGCAACGAAACGGAAGAATTGATGCCGATGCCGATTCAGCTCGCTCACAAACTCGCAATGCGCCTCGCAGATGTTCGCAAGGAAAATATTCTCGATTGGGTCCGCCCCGATGGCAAAACACAGGTTACTGTGGAATATATGAATGGCGTTCCGCAAAAAGTCGATGCAATCGTCGTATCGACACAGCATCATCCCGATGTGGATAATGTCGAAATCAAGCGCGGTATAATCGCAGAAGTTATAGAAAAAGTCGTTCCCGCCGAAATGATGTCCGAGGACACAAAAATATATGTAAATCCAACAGGCAGGTTCGTTCTCGGCGGACCCGTTGCCGACACGGGATTGACAGGCAGAAAAATTATCGTGGATACTTATGGCGGATACGCTCACGCGGGCGGAGGATGCTTTTCCGGTAAAGACCCCACGAAAGTTGACCGCTCCGCATCGTATATGTCACGATATATCGCAAAGAACATCGTTGCAGCAGGCATCGCCGATAAATGCGAAGTGCAATTTTCTTATGCAATCGGCATCCCCGAACCGATATCTATCTTTGTGGACACCTATGGAACAGGAAAACTTTCCGAAGAAAAATTGGAAAAGATAATCCGCGAAAATTTCCCGCTCGACCCGCGAGGAATGATAGAATATCTCGATTTGCTTCGACCAATCTATACCAAAACCGCATCATACGGGCATTTCGGCAGAGAAATTCCCGAATTCACTTGGGAAAAAACAGATAAAGTCGATGATTTGAAAAAATATTTGTAATTTTCGCAATCTCGACTCATTTATAAAATCCCCGCGCTATTCGTGGGGATTTTTCATTATTAGAATTCTACGAATGCACTCAATTACCTTGCCAATCCGATTTTTTCCTCTAACTTGTTTATATGAACAATTACGATTTCACAGAAAAGATTTTTATCGAACACCGAGACAAAACACTGCTCGTTATTATATTCATAGTATTTCTGTTGTTGCTGCTGCGACTCGGCTATCTGCAAATCTTTCGCAGCAAATATTATTATACACTTTCTGAGCATAATCGCATTCGCGTGCTACCGACGCCGTCTGCGCGAGGCAGAATTATGGACAGAAACGGAATGATTCTCGTGGACAATTCGCCGACATACACCGTTTCGATTATGCCATTCGAATTCCCTGCCGACAGCGGACTTGTAGAAAAATTGGCGAATCTTATCGATGTTTCGCCCGACTATATATGGAAACAGTATATGAAGACAAAGGATATTCAATATCTCCCCGTCAAAATCAAAAAGCGCGTCGATTTTCAGAAAATCAATGAGATCGAGGAGAAATCGAGCGAGTATCCTGGGGTAGTTTATCAGGTCGAGCCTGTTCGGAGTTATCCGTTTGGTAAAATTGCCCCGCACATTTTGGGATATGTTGGCGAAGTCAGCGCTGCGGAGCTGCGTGAGCGTTATCAGGAAGGGATTAAGGCGGGCGATATGGTAGGCAAACAGGGCGTAGAGCGGTATTTCGACAATATTCTGCGCGGGAAAAATGGTGCGAGTTTTCTCGAAGTGCGCTCAAACGGTGAAGTTGTCGGTCCCGTGAAAGAATATAAGGATATTTCACCCAAAAACGGCGCCGATTTGATACTCACAATAGATATGAATATGCAAAAATATCTCAAATTTTTGTCCCGCTGGATACCAAAAGGAACTATTATTGCAATGAATCCGCGCAATGGCGAAATTCTCGCTGCCGTATCCAAACCCGATTTCGACCAAACAATATTTTCGAACCCCATTAACGATACGACTTGGGCAAAACTGAACAATCCTGAAACACACCCTATGTTGTGCCGCTGGTATCAAGGAACATATCCACCAGCATCGCCGATGAAGATAATGTCCGCCGCCGCTGCGGTCGATGAAAACATAGCGAGCGCATATTCGCATATGGAATATCCCTGCCTCGGTGCTATGCAGTATGGCGACAGATGGTTCTTCTGCTGGCATCGCTCCGGACACGGCTATCTCGACCTGCTCGAAGCGATAGCGCAATCCTGCGATATCTATTTCTATCAAGTCGGCGCAAGATTGGGACTCGATACCTGGTCGGATTACGCGAAAAAATGCTTTTTCGGGCAACCCACAGGAATCGAACTTCCGCACGAAGCCGCGGGGCTAGTTCCCGATAGAAACTATTACAATAATCGCTACGGAAGGCGTGGCTGGGGTGCCGGAGTAGCATTAAATCTCGTAATCGGTCAAGGCGAATTGCTCACTACACCATTACAAATGGCACAATTTTTCGCGGCAATCGCCAACGGCGGAACGGTGTGGAAACCGCGAATAATTAAGGAGATAAGACCGCCACTGCGCTATCCAAGGGTATTTCCACCTGTCGAACGAGGAAAATTACCATTTTCGAGTGAAGCGATTAAAACCGTCGTCGATGGAATGATTCGCACTTGCAACGAAAAATGGGCGACAGGATACGGTGCACATATGGACGATGTCGTAGTTGCGGGTAAAACAGGAACGGCGCAAAATCCTCACGGTGCCGACCACGCCTGGTTCATTTCGTTCGCTCCCGCAGATAATCCCGAAATAGTATTAGTAATACTTGTTGAAGCAGGCGGTTCAGGCGGTGCGTGGACTTGGCTCGCAAAAATGTTCTACGATTATTATTTCCATATATGGAAATTTGAGGAAAGTTAAAATATTTGGAGGTTAGAAAATGGCAGTTGAAAGTGGAAAAGTTCGAGCAAATCGATTATTCAAAATGGCATCGAATGACCCTAAATCTGAAAAGTTTAGGAAAAAGTTATTCAGAGAAGCCCAATATGTTCGAAAAATGTTGATGGAAAAATTGATAAACACTGGTAAAGAAGAATATATCCCACTCATTTTTGAAATTGCCGAATCTGTGGAAGATTATAAATCCTTGGTTCCAATCGTGTCGAATTTAGACAATAATGAAAAATATATTGAACAAATTTTTAATCTCGTCGAGAAATTTAAGTTTTATACACCTGCGTTA
>JALTEE010000074.1 GCA_027007865.1 bacterium | reverse complement strand
TGAGGATGGCAGCGAAAGTCCTTCTCCCTCGGGAGAAGGATTTAGGATGAGATACTACCTTGATTTGTCAAGTATAAATTGGAATTTTTTGCATTTATTCAGATATATTTCATAAGAAAATGGTGTTTGAGTTTTCAATATTGCATATATTATACCTGTTATTTTTCGCATAAGGGCGCACATAGCTGATTTCCATAGTTTTCCGCGTTCCATCAGTGATTGCTTGTATTCGCGGAAAATTGGGTCATGTCTTGATGCGACTTTTGCGGCTATGAATAGATGTTTCCGAGCGATTGACGAGCCGTTCTTTGACATTCTTGAATAATGCACGGATGAGCCCGATTGGAAGTTTTGGGGATTAACACCTAAAAATGCTATCAGGTTATGTTTGTTGTGAAACAGGGTTATATCGCCGATTATTGCTATTAAAGTGATAGCGATTGTCCATCCGATTCCCTTGATTGTCTGGAGAATTTGGACGGACTTGTTGATTTCTGGGTCGCTTTTGACCAATTCTTTGATGTCGGTTTCGATTTTCTTGAGTTCTTCGTCTATTGTGGCAATGACCTTTTGCACCGATTTTCGTCTGTTTTCGGATGCCAGCGGGACGCTGAGGCGATTTTTCTCCTGTTGTTTCATCTTCAGCAGTTCTTCTCGACGGCTGACCAGGTCCCTCAGCAGAGCGATGTTTTTCGATGGCGGCTGCCAGCGTTCGGGTTTCTTGACTTCTCCAAAGTGAGCAATCACTTGCGCATCTGCGATATCGGTTTTATTTTCGTATCCGAGGGCTTTGCGAAAGTTGTGGATGAATCTCGGATTGACGATGGATACAATTTCACCCTTTTGATGCAGAAACAGGGCGCAGTCGAGGTGGTATGTTGATGTAGCTTCCATAATGAAGTGGCGTTTGGCATTTTTAGTGATGCTTTTGACCCATGAAAGCATTTTTTTGTGCCCGTCGCTTTTGTTACTGAACTCGTTGGACTTCACTTCCTCGTTCAGCCTGACTGCGACCGCGTAGGTCTTTTTTGCGATGTCGATACCGATGTAAGCGTTCATTTGAACTCCTTTTTTGTTTTGTTTATGGCAGTTTTGCATCCCCATCTCAACCTTGTAAATGCGTCCTTTCGATTTGTCGGGACGAGATACTACACGAGTTTGGTGGGTGCAATCGGGGGGAAGGGAACAATCTCATCCAGGTCCTTATCTCGGACAAGGGGGACAAAGGTCCTATCCTCCCCCCAACTGCCGTATGCTATTATTTTTATCATTAGCGCATTGTTCATTAATATAGATATCTCTAATATAAATAATAACACACAATCAAGATACAAGGGGTTTTATCTGGCAACCCGACAAATCCATATCATCGGGGATATATCTTGTGCGAGCAACGATGAATGATGGACAGACGATAACAGAACGAATTGTGTATTTAAAATAACTAACTATAGGAGCGACATAATGAAATGCATCAAAATCATTCTAATTTTGAGTTTATTTTTCGCATCTGCTCTATTTTCAGACGATGACCCCGCAAAAGTTCTTGTGGTATATAACACATCATTCCCCGACAACAACGGAAATGGAATAGGCGATTCTCAGGAAGCAGCAGAATATTATGCTGCAAAGCGTGGAGTTCCATCCGGAAACATCCTTTCGGTTTCGACATCAACATCGACTTATTACTATCACGAAACAGGGCGAGTAGATATGCTCGATAATCTCGTAACTCCAATTTTGAATAAACTAAGCGAACTCGGTGAAGATAATATTTATTACATATTGCTTTCTTATGGAATTCCCGAAAAATATGTCTGCGAGGGACTCGACCATTACAATCGAGGCATCGATAATGCTCTTTGCATGATTCATTCGCTTGGCAATCTCGACTCGACAACCTGGCCCTTATATTGGATAAGCAATTATTCTTATTTTGAATCTTCTCCAACAGTAGGAGGCGATGTCGGACATTTCACAGGAACGGAAAACTATGCAGGAGAACGAATATTTCTCGTAACACGATTAGATGGGATAAATGTGGAACGCAGTAAGGAACTTGTCGATAGAGCGCTCTATGGCGAAAAGTATCTATATTCGGACAGCGGCTATTATGGCGGAACTGTTTATGTCGATTATCGCTGGGGTCCTTACACTGACTTATCCGGGTATCCTTTTAGTTACTATACTTATGCCGGTGGCGACAGCGCAATGGCAAAAGGTTCAGAATTTGTTCTGGCTACAGAATGGACTCTTCGCGAAGAACCATACGGAACGGAAATAGGCGAAGATGGTGCTACTTATCTCGACGGCACAGACGCAACTTCCGCCCCATCGGCAATCGGATATGAAGGATGGTATAACTACGGCACTTATCACGATGTTTGGGAGTGGAAAGTAGGTGCATTTGCGTGCGATTTGAATTCAAATTCGGGTGCTAATATGCGTAATGGCACAGGAACATTTTTATCATCCGCTTTTCGATTGGGTCTTACTTGCGGCGTCGGATGTGTTGCAGAACCATATATGAACGGGCATGCTCGTCCTGAAGTGTTTTTATATTATATGCTTAACGGTTTCAATTTTGCTGAAGCGAGTTATCTTTCTCAACCAGCGTTCAAGTGGCAGGGAATACATATCGGCGACCCATTATTCAATCCTCATAAACCTAAAACTCCCGTTTTTGATACTATCCCACCACCGGTTCCAACAGTCGAAGTTTCGTGGAGTGGTGATTCGCTTCGTCTTGGTATAAGCATAAACACTTTTGGCAGGGAACCCGACCTCGTGAAAACCCGTATATGCTATGGAGAACATAGCAGCACATTAGCCGATACCATCGATTATGGACGAGTATTCTGCATGTGGGAACAATTTGCAATTGGCGGTTTTTCTGTCGGCGACACAATCGACATACTCGTGGATGTAATCGACCCTGTCGGTAATCATGCATCGACGCCATTATATAGTTGGGTAATAGGTGATGAAGGAGAACTCGGAATCGAAGAAATTAGTTCACTTCCACACAATGCTGCAATTTCGATTGCTCCAAATCCGTTCAATTCATCGTGCGCCATCACCGCACCCACAAATGCGGATGTGGAAATATACGACTTGCGAGGGAATGTCGTAGGGTCAAGGCTTGCCTCGACCGATATTGCGGCGGATACAGAAACGGGCGACGCAAGCATCGCCCCTACCCGCACATTCATCTGGACGCCTGATAAATCAATCGCATCGGGCGTATATCTAATAAGAGCAACAATGAATGATGGACGGACGACGACGAAACGCGTGATATTGATTAAATAATCGAACAAAGGGTTGCAACCCCTTGTTGATTTGTTAAAACGATATGTCAACAAGGGAGCATGCTCCCTTGTTGACAGCGCCCTGTGGAATGTAAATCCAGAAACCCGATACCAACCCCCTCTGGATTCCCAATCGAGTTGGGAATGACAC
>JALTEE010000073.1 GCA_027007865.1 bacterium | reverse complement strand
TGTCAAAACATTATAAAACGACGAGATAATTTTTCGCATAAGCCCTATTTATCGGGCTCAAAAATATTTTTCAAGTTATCCACACCTCTTTTTCACCGAATATTTTGCGCAAACTTTTCAATAATTTTTGGGATACATCCGACGAACATTCGAGCGAGAGAGCCTTATATGTCCTGTCATTGTGAATTATATGAAGATGAAGCGGAATGTTTCCATTGTGTTTATCCAGTATTTTTCGTGCTTTTGCCAAATCGTTTTCGTCAAAATTCGCAGGGAAACGAATATGCAATGCCTGACACAATTTTTTACATACCTGTTCGAGAGGAATTACTCTGTCTACCATTAGCACAGATGTTTCGTCGGCGTCGGAGCGTAATCTGCCTTCGAGCCAAAGCAGTGCGCCATTCGATAAAAAGAATTGGTCTTTTTCCATAACCTGCGAGTAAAATATCACCTTGATTTGCGAAGTAATGTCCTGCAATTTCCCGATTCCTGTTTGACCAGAGCCGTTTTTCCTCGATTTTGCGGAAAAATTTGTTAAAAGTCCCGCCATACGAACGACTCGTTCCGAACCTTTCTCGATTATTTCTGCGATTGTTCCGTTTGTGAATGCGCGAAGTTCATCTTTGAAATGCTCCAGCGGATGTCCCGATAGATATACGCCGAGGACATCTCTTTCGTGGTTTAACCTATCGAGCGGTGTCCACGGCGGAACATCGGGCAATTTAGGCTGGTCAAACGAACCTTCGGAATCTTCGCTTGTGAATAAGGATTGCAAAAGCGCTTTCTCTTTTTTATCGTGGTTATGGCGCCACTGTTGGAGCATTTCCACCGAAGCATATAACTTGCTTCTTTCAATACCGAGCGAATCGAATGCGCCAGCATCGACAAGAGAGAGCAACGCTCGTTTATTAAGCGATGACGGGTCGAGTTCGGATATAAATTGATAGATATTGGAAAATGCTCCACCGAGGCGCTCCCTCGCTTCTAATATCCCTAAAATCGTTCCCTGCCCAATATTCTTTATCTTCCCAAGCCCGAATCTTATTCCGCCATCTTCGACAACAAAATTGCCATAACTTTTGTTCACATCTGGCGGAAAGATTTTTATCTTCATTTTGCGGCATTCGTTTAGGAATTTTTCAATGTCGTCAGTGCTTCGTGCAAATGTTAAATTCGCAGCGATGAATTCCACAGGATAGTGATATTTTAAGTATGCGGTTTGATATGCGAGCACGGCATACGCTGCACTGTGAGATTTGTTGAACCCATATCCTGCAAATTCTTCGATGATATCGAATACCTTTTTTGCCAACTTTTCGGAAAGCCCTTTCTTCACAGCGCGTTCAATAAAATCGTTTCGCTGCTGAGCCATAATTTCTGCTTTTTTCTTGCCGATTGCTCGTCTGAGGATATCCGCTTCGCCGAGAGAATAGCCTGCGAGTCGCTGCGCAAGAAGCATAACCTGCTCCTGATAAATCGCTATTCCGTATGTGCTTTTCAAAACATCTTCCACAGCGGGATGCGGATATTCGACCTTCTCTTTGCCGTGTTTCCGAGCGATATAACTCTCGATATACTGCATCGGACCAGGACGATATAGTGCATTCATAGCAATTAAATCATCGATAGAATCGGGGTGCAACTGTCGGAGATAACGCTTCATCCCATCACTCTCGAACTGGAAAATTCCCGTCGTTTCGCCCTTTGAGAAAATCTCGAATACTTTCTTCTCCTTTTCGGGAATTTTATCCAATTCGATTTTTTCGTTATGGCTTTTTTCGATAAGTTCCAATGTCTCTCGTAAAATCGATAATGTGGTCAGTCCGAGGAAATCCATTTTCAGCAGCCCTATTTTTTCGAGTGCATCTTTGTCGAATTGTGTCGTTATTTCTTTTTTTGATGTTCTATATAGCGGGACAAAATCGGTCAGTTCCCCCGGAGTAATGACGACACCGGCAGCGTGAACACCCGCATTTCTCGGAAATCCTTCCAGTTTCTTTGCATAATCTATGACTTTTCTGACGGTTTCATCCTCATCGTAAAGATGCTTCAACTGCGGAGACTCGTTTAGCGCATCTTCTATTGTGATTTTGGGACCTTCGGGAATAAGCGCTGTTATTTCGTTGACATTTTTAAATGGCAGTTTAAATATTCTGCCCACATCTTTTATAGCGGCTCTTGCTTTGAGCGTGTTGAATGTGATTATCTGGCACACTGCTTTTTCGCCGTATCGCTGTTTTGCATACTCGATTACTTTATCTCTGTTGACATCGTCGAAATCGATATCGAAGTCTGGCATTGTAACTCGTTCTGGGTTAAGGAATCTCTCGAAAAGAAGGTCGTATCTCATTGGGTCTATGTTAGTTATGCCGAGGCAATATGCGACTAAACTGCCCGCTCCAGAACCACGACCTGGCCCAACACGAACCCCCATCTTTCGCGCTGCATCCGCAAAATCAGCAACAATCGCAAAATAACTCGAAAAATTCATTTCGCTTATTACTTTAAGTTCATATTCGAGTCTTTCCGTGAGTTTCTTCGTAATGTGGTCGTATCGCTGTTCGAGACCTTTCCGCGCCTTGTGTTTCAGATATTGCTCGACAGATGAAAATTCATCGGGCGGCGAAAAATGCGGCAATCGTAATATATCGGTTTCGATTGTAACATCGGTGCGCTCCGCTATCCAGAGCGTGTTGTCTAATGCTTCGGGAATCTCGCCAAAGATATTTTCCATTTCTTGTTGCGATTTGAAATAGAACTGGTCATTGTAAAATTTCATTCTATCAGGGTCGTCCACTGTTTTTTCCATCTGTATGCAGAGCATTTTATCGTGGAAATCTGCGTCGCGCCGCTCGATATAGTGGACATCGTTTGTCGCGACCATTTTTATCCCGAGTTCCCGCGCCAATTGAATTATTTTTGGCAGCACTCTTTCCTCATCGGGAATCCCGTGATTTTGCAGTTCGATAAAAAATCTATCTTTGCCGAATAATTCGAGGAACCAAAGCGCTGTCTTTTTTGCGCCATCGTAGTCTCCGCGGAGGATTTGCATAGGTATTTCTCCGCGCAAGCATCCGGAAAGGACAAATAATCCTTCATAATGCTTTTGAAGTATCTCCTTGTCAATACGAGGCTTATAATAAAATCCATCAACAAATGCCGCAGATGATAGTCGTATCAGATTGTTATATCCAATGTTATTGGCAGCAAGAATTGTAAGATGGTATCCGCCCTGCACACCTTTCTCGGGGTCTTTTCGTTCCTTGCGAGAACCGTTTGTGATATAAAATTCCTGCCCGATTATTGGATGTATTCCGCTACGCTTTGCAATCTGGTAGAATTCCAACGCACCGAACATATTTCCGTGGTCGGTCATCGCTACTGCTGGCATATTAAGTTTGAGAGCATATTCCACCATGTCGTCCAGTTTACAAGCACCATCGAGAAGGCTATACATAGTGTGGT
>JALTEE010000072.1 GCA_027007865.1 bacterium | reverse complement strand
AAATCCTTGTCATTTATAAAAAATTGTTTTTTATAAAGTTATGGAAAAAATTGGATTGATAATATCGGGACTCGGCTATGAGAACGGCTCGTCCATCTGGGATGTCTGCTATGTTCTGCGCGAGATAGAGCGGTATAATGCGAAAGTATATCCTTTCGTTCCGAAAGAGAGTATAGAGCGCAGCATTCCGGGCAGTCGTCGGAAGGATTCTCCCGTGCGGGATTTTGCCGTTGAAGCGTCGTTGATGGTTCGCAGGGAAATTTATTATCTTGCCGATGCCGACCCATTTGGGCTCGATGCCATTGTCGTTCCTGGCGGCAAAGGAGTTATCACTGTTCTCAGTTCGATATACCGCGATGGCACGGAAGCACAAGTTCTCCCTGCGATGAGAAAACTGATTGCAGGAATGTTCGCTCGTGAAAAGCCTATCGGCGCACTGGGATACGGTGCTGCATTGACAGCATTTATTCTCAAATCGAGAATTCAGCCGATAATCACCATAAATGACGATGCGCAAGTTTCTGAAATAGTAAAATCGCTTGGCGCCGATGTTATGAAGGTTCAGCCGCACGAGGTTGTTTTCGACGAGGAGAACAAAATTCTCTCGACGCCGGGAACATCGCCCCAAAGCAGTCTTTATAGAGCGTCGCTCGGTATAGAAGTGCTTGTTCAGAAAATATTCGATAAGAAAAAGTGATAAGTTTAATTCTTTATTAGAAATTTGGTTTAATTTGCGAGGATAAAATGAAGGCAAAAATTATATTTGCAGCGATTATATTGATTTCGATCCTCTATTCACAAGAGAATTCTTACAATCCGCCCGAAGAATTTAATCAGGGTGTCGAACTTTTACAGAAAGGAGATTATAGCGGCGCAATCGGCAAATGGGAGCAAGTTTTAGCAAAGGACACGACTCTCGCTGCTGCCTGGTTCAATATGGGAATTGCGTATGACATGCAGGGACAAGATTCTGCAGCGATTGCCTGCTATCATCACGCAGCGCAGCTTCGCCCTGACGACCCCGACCCTTGGATTTATCTCGCTCAAATTCACAGAAAAAGAGAAGAGCCATATCTTGCCGCAAAAGCCTATGAAAATGCTGTATCACGCAAACCCGATGACCCGGAGTTATTGAACGGTCTCGCAATCGTTTATGACCAACTCGGCGAATATGCTCCTGCGCTCGATGCGGTGAATAGAGCACTTGTGCTCGATTCGATGTATGTCAGTGCTTGGGCAAATAAAGTGATAATTCACAATCATCTGGCACAATACGACAGTGCAGCATTCTATGGCGAAACAGTTGTCTCACATTTTTCTGACGAGCCTGTTACTTGGGCGCAGATAGGTTTTGCATATCACGAATTGGGCAATAACCAAAAAGCGATGTTCGCTGTGGATTCTGCTCTTGCAATTTTCGATGGACTGGCGATGGCGCACTATTTTCGCGCTATGGTATTGTTGTCGCTCGGAAACCCCGACGAAGCGATAGATGAAATCGCAAATGCGATAAAACTTTTCGAACCGTATAGAGACGCAGCCGCAAAGGAAGATGAATTTAAGCCGCTTATGAAAAGCAATAAATTTAGAAAATTGATAGAGGAGAAATAATATATTCGGTCTCGTTGCTATAAGACATAATTTATAATGATAACCGAAGCATCTTGCTTCGGGGGAAAAATAATTTTGAAAAAAACTCAGGAGGATAGATGTCGATTCTTGTTGTGAACGATGACGGTATTTATGCGCCGGGTCTTCTCGCACTTGCAGAACGATTGCGCAAGAAATATGATGTTGTCATCGTATCTCCGGATAGGGAACAGAGCGCTGTCGGGCACGCCATTACTCTTGCCGACCCGCTGCGAATATACGATGTTAGTCAAAATGGCGATTTTTTTGGATATGCTGTCAGCGGAACGCCTGCTGATTGTGTAAAACTTGCTGTGCGCGTGATAATGAAGAAGCCACCCGATTTGCTCATATCGGGGATAAATCAGGGAGCGAATGTCGGCGCATCGTTGATATATTCGGGAACGGTATCCGCTGCAACAGAAGCAACGATGCTCCTAATCCCATCCATTGCGGTTTCGCTCGATACGCACAGGTCTGATGCAGATTTCGCTCCTGCGGCAGAATTTGCACAGAAAATTGCGGAAAAAGTGATGAAGACAGGATTGCCCGGCGGCGTTTTCCTCAATGTCAACATTCCTGCGCTGCCGATGGATGCAATTAAGGGCATCAAAATTACAAGACAGGCAACGACATATTTCGACGACTTTTTCGAGCGCAGAATCGACCCACAGGGGAGAACATATTATTGGATGAGCGGAACGATGGTGGAAGTCGATAGGGGAGAGGATTCCGATTTGATGGCGCTTCGACAGGGATATGTCTCACTGACTCCGGTGCGATACGATTTGACGGCGAGGAGTTTTATAGCGCAGTTGAAAACCTGGTTCGGTGGTGAATAAATGCGGAGGTTTTTACTGATATGAAAATTCTCATCACAGGCGGAAGTGGAATGCTTGGCTCCGATGTTGTGCCGATTCTTTCGGAAAAATTTGATGTCGTTGTTCCCGATACAAATGAAATGGATATTACCAATCGAGAGCAGGTTTTCGATGTTCTCGGTTCACAAAAATTCGATTATGTTCTGCATATGGCAGCACTCACCGACCTCGATTGGTGCGAAGACCATCCAAAAGACGCAAAATCTGTGAATGCTGATGGAACAAAATCTATCGCACTTGCTTGCCGAGAATTCGGTGCGAAAATGATATATATTTCCACGAGTGGCATCTTTTCAGGCAAACTTGGCAGGCCATACACGGAAGACGATGTTCCAAAGGCTGCAAATGTATATGGACAAAGTAAATATGAAGGGGAACTTGCGGTAAGGGAAACTCTTCCGTTAGAGCGAAGTCTTATTTTGCGTGTCGGTTGGCTATTTGGTGGAGGAGAGCACGATAAAAAATTTGTCGGGAAAATTTTTCAAAAAATGCGGATTTTACCGAAGGTGCAAGCTGTGTCGAATATTTTGGGTTCGCCGAATTACTCTGTGGATATAGGAAATGTAATACGCGGTATGATTGAAAAGGATGCGAGCGGTCTTTTTCATATTGCTAATACTGGCGAACCCGCAAGCAGATACGACCTCGCCGTTGCGATAAGAGATTTCGCCGGTTTCGATACCGAAATCGAACCTGTGCCTTCGAGCAAATTCCCCACCAGAGCCATTCGACCACCTATGGAAGCGATAGCGTCTGTTTTTTTAGACAAATATGGATTTGAAATCAGACATTGGCGCGATGCGCTGTAAGAATATGTTTTGCGACTTGCAGAAATCTTAATATTATTTCTCGTGTGAAAAAGTCGGTTAATTCTTCGAAGTTTAATTTTGAACTTTTGCTTTTTGATTTTATCATTAAAATATGCGTATAGCGGTAATCGGCATAAGAGGAATTCCAGCAGAATATGGTG
>JALTEE010000071.1 GCA_027007865.1 bacterium | reverse complement strand
GCATATTCCCTTGTTGACAAAAGAAGGCTCGTTGCTCGCAGAACAAGGGGTTGCAACCCCTTGTTCAATAATGGCTCATTGTTTTACGGTTTGATTTTCCTTCTAACAAGGGTTTCTGCGATTTGAATTGCGTTTGTCGCAGCACCTTTTCGGAGGTTGTCCGCCATAATCCACATACTTGCGATATTTTTTCGCTCTGCATCGGTTCGCAGGCGCGATACGAAAACTTTTCGACTGCTGCTGACATCCGCAGGTGTGATAACATCTTCGCTCGGCACAATCCCCGCCATTTTATCGAGCGCATTTCGCAACTCTTCTATTTCGACAGGCGCATCGAATTCGACGGAGACCGCTTCGCTGTGAACATTTAGCACGGGCACACGAACCGCTGTCGCAGCGATGAATAAATTCGGCATATCGAGAATTTTTCGGGTTTCGTATCGCAGTTTATCTTCTTCTGTGAACGAGCCGTCGTCGAGTATTTTTCCTATTTGCGGAACGATGTTTGCAAAAATGGCAGGCGGCTCGAAATGCGAATACGGATGCTCGCCCACAATGTCTGTGATGTCGGCGTTTTCAAAATATTCCCAAATATCTTCCCACTCTTCGAGGAAGCGGATTATCGCCTTTTTTCCTGCACCTGAAATTGCCTGATATGTCGAAGCATAGACCGATTTGATTACGAATTTTTTCAGCGGTGCGAGAACCATCGCGAGTTGAATGGTCGAGCAATTCGGCGAAGCGATAATTTTTGCATCGCCTATTGCATAAAAGTTTATTTCGGGAACGATAAGCGGAACATTTTTATCTCTGCGGAAGGCATTAGATTTGTCGATTACAGTCGCGCCACTTTCGACGAAGAGCGGAGCGAACCTTTTCGATAGTTCGTCGCCGACTGCAAAAAATGCAATATCGACTTTGGGGATATTTTTTTTACGCAGCGGAATAATTTCGAGCATTTTCCCGCCGAAATCGATGAAATTGCCTGCCGAAGATTCCGATGCGATTGGAACGATTTCGTCTATCGGGATATCGAAATCGCCCGATGCGAGTTCATCGAGCAGAATTGTTCCCACGAGTCCCGTTGCGCCAACTACTGCGATTTTCATAAAAATTTCTCCTATTTCAATTCGAGCACATACGGCACGACGAACCAAAGATTTTCATCCGACGAAAATGCTGGAAATCTTTCTCCATTAGTGCGCTGAAAGATTTTGGGTAAGAGGGATAATTTTCCCAAAAGTTCCCAGAAGTCGAATGAACTGTATTGCGAAAAATGCTTTACTACATAGTCGTTGTCGATTTCGAGATTTTCCGCCATTTCTTTTTGCACATCCGAAATTCCAGCGATTCTATCTATTAGACCGTTTTCGAGCGCTGCGGTACCTGTGTGAACTTTGCCCTGCGCAATT
The DNA here is from genome assembly GCA_027007865.1 of bacterium. Taxonomy (GTDB): domain Bacteria; phylum UBP14; class UBA6098; order B30-G16; family B30-G16; genus JAGHAI01. The sequence continues at coordinate 2,077 of JALTEE010000071.1, read as the reverse complement.
TTTTCGAGTCCGTGCGGCGTCAACTTTTCCCGCCCTTCGAGAACTCTGTTTTTGAACAAACCGTATGCCTGCTCCATATTCTGTCGGTATCTATCACGCTGGGCATTGGAGAATGTATCGGTGAGCGAATATAGGTTTGCATTCGGCGATAGATATATCGTTTCGGAACGCAGTCCGAGTTTTTCATAAAGTCCCGCAATGGAGAATTTTCCGCCGATAACACCGATGGAGCCCGTGATTGTCGTTTCGTCGGCGAAAATCGAATCGGCAGCGGATGCGATATAATATCCACCGCTTGCAGCATAACTCCCCATCGATGTCCATACGGGCTTTTTATGATGCGCTTTTCTTGCTGCGTGCCATATCTGGTCGGAAGCAAACGCAGAACCGCCAGGCGAATCAATACGCAAAATAATCCCTTTGACATTTTTATCCTTCGCTGCGCGCTCGATTATTTTCACAAGACTTTTATCTCCCACACTTCTGGACGATAAAAATCCTGCGGGCGCCGAACTACCGTGAATAATGCTCCCTTCGACTGGGATGACAGCGATTGCGGGAGACTCGTTCCAGCGGTATGCGAGTTTATCGTTCTCGTCGAGGTATGTGCCTATCGATGTCGCTTTTTTCCATCCTGAAAATATTTTAAATTCATCGAAATATGCGACCGTATCGATTATTCCGATGTTCTTTGCGCTGCTTGCTGTCTGCGGAGCGTCACTAATCCATTTCCTGACCATATCGACGCCGACATTTCGTCCATCTGCAACCGCTTCGACGATGGATGTATCGATGCGTGCGAGAATCGCTGTGATTTCACTGCGCATTTGTTCGCTCATAGAATCTGCCGAATACGGTTCCGCTGCGGTTTTGAACTTGCCGATGTGCACCATATCCGCTTTCACGCCGATTTTATCGAGCAAACCTTTATAATAGGTGATTGCTCCGCCGATGCCTATAAAATTTACATCGCCCGCAGGAGGAAGGCAAATCGTGTCTGCAATAGAATACAGAAACATTCCGCCGTTTCCGAGTTTTTCCGCATATACTAATATTTTGCCGCCTCGCGCCTCGAATCTTTTCAGAACATTGCGCAGTTCTTCACGCTGCGCAAAAGTGAACGATGCTCCGTCGTCTTTTATTACGATGCGTTTCACTTTTTCGTCATCGACTAATTTTGAAATTGCGTCTATCGTTCGCCTGAAACATTTTTTACCAAATATGGACGGCGATTCGGGATAAGAGCCTTTGAATACGAGTTTTATCGATTTTGCGCGGAACGGCAGCAGCGAACGAAATCGCTTCGACGAAAGCATCGTTTGTGCGAATGGGGAATCGCCATCTTGGTCGGCGCCGCCCGATAGCGAAAGATGTCCGAAATCGAATCTCGCACCAACAAATGCAGTTTTGCCATCGATATCGTAACTTCCATAAAGATGCACTCCATCGATTGGCAAAATTTCTCCGCCGACGATGAATTTTTGCTCATTAAAATTTTTATCGGAAATCATATCTGCCCATAATGTAATTCTGTCGGTTGCGGGACGAATTGCGATTCCCGTTCTAAAATCCTGTCCGAAAAATTCCGAATAACTCGCTCCCCAAGCGAGCCATCTTATCGGTCTCGAAATAATGCCAGCCCGCCACATATGAACTTTTTCGTTGTCGAGCCAGACAGTTCTGTCCACATATCCGATACCGCCGCTTCTGCTGCCGAGCCCGAGTCCCCAGTAGAACGAATATCGGTTCTGGTCGAAATCTGTGCCGATTAAATATCCGTGTCCAGCAATTGCTATCGAGCCTGTCGTATTCTCCTTGTCGTATGCGCGAGCAGCGAAAACATCCGTTTCGAGCGCGCCGAGATATGCGGGATTACCAATTCCAGAGAACGGGTCGTCGGGATATGCCACCGACGAGAGTTGTGCAAAAATCAGAACAAATGTAAGAAATACAAATGGGATTATCGAACGCACTTTTTCCTCCTGTGAAAATTTTTCAGTAAGTAATATAAAACAAAATATCCTTATAATTCACAAGGATTTATTTGCATAATTTTCACAGATGATTTGTTCTGCAA
>JALTEE010000070.1 GCA_027007865.1 bacterium | reverse complement strand
GCTTTCGATAAAAATCCGCCCTCGACGAAACCCGTTAATTTATTAAGTTTATCGTCTTTAATAGCATGATTCCCATCGAACTCTATAGATTCCATTCTCAAATTTTCTTTCACTCTTATTTCAATATCATATCCATAAGGTCCCGGCGAAGCAAGTATTCTGACATCATCATAATTACCGAGAGCGCAAATACTCTTTATAGCCTCCTCCAGTTTAGAATATGAAAATACACCATTTTCTTTTAAGCCACTATTTACGCGGACGAGTTCGGGGCTCGTCAACTCGGTGCCTATTACGGATATATTATGTATCGTTTGTGGCGTCGCAAATATAGGAATATATAGCAGCATAATCACATATATTATCTTCTTAATCATTTCAAATCCGCCTGTAATATGATTAGTAATTTATTAAACAAAAATGTATTAGTAATTTTTCGCCATCCTAATTAGCTCCTTCATCTTCTCATCGGGTATTTTTTGCAAATTATCGATAATGTTCGATAATATCGCTACTTTTGCGATATGTTCGACGAGTTCCATTCGCATAAATGCTTCGTCCAAATTCCGCCCGAGCGCCACAGCGCCGTGATTTTTCAGTAATACCGCATTCGCAGTATTAAAATATGGAGCTGCAGCTTCCGCAGTGTCCTTCGACGAAGGTATTGCAAACGGCGCAGTTGGAATGCTCCCAACTTTTATGATGCCTTCGGCAACAAGATTATTAGGTAAATCTTCATCGGTGCAAGCAAACGCTGTCGCATAGGGCGGATGCGCGTGAACAACCGCATTGATATCGCCACGCAATCGATATGCGACAAGGTGCATTACAATTTCTGTCGAAGGAGTTCCTTCGCCGTCGAGAACAATTCCATTGCTATCGATTAACAATACTTGTTTCGGTTCTAAAAAACCTTTTGAAACACCGCTGGCGGTGATAAAATATTTATTATCTTCTAAGCGAACGGATATATTCCCATCGCCTGCTGGCAACATTCCCATCTGCCATAGACGATTGCCTATATCGCATATACTTTGCCTTAATTTATACATAGTTTCGCCAATTTCAATAATAACCTGAATAATACACTAATAGTCTTATATCACATTCAGCGCCTTTCCTGCCTTTCGCAATTTTTCGAGCGCAAATTCGAGGTCGTTGTCGGTGTGCGTCGCCATAAATGACAGTCGGATTAAACACTGGTTCGGTTGAACAGCAGGCGGAACGACAGGATTTACAAACACGCCCTCATCTTCGAGCATTTTATTCATTTTTAACACCGTTTCAATATCGCCGACAATTATCGGAATTATCGGCGTTTCTGTCTCTCCGATATCGTATCCCATATCCTTTATTTTATTCTGCATATAATGAGTGATTTCCCACAATCGCTCTCTGCGCCACGGCTCTGCCTTTATAATTTCCAGCGCTTTTTTCGCAGCAGCCACAGAAGCAGGCGGCGGACTTGCAGAAAATATGAGCGCCCGCGAATTGTGCATTAGATAATGTATCACAACTTCATCGGCAGCAATGAAACCGCCAATTGAAGCGAGAGATTTACTGAATGTTGCCATAATCAAATCGACATCGTTAGTCAAGCCGAAATGTGCGGGAGTTCCATCGCCATTGGGACCAAGAACACCGAATGCGTGTGCATCGTCGCTCATAACCGCAGCATTGTATTGCTTTGCAAGTTTCACAATCCCCGGAAGATTCGCTATATCGCCATCCATTGAAAATACTCCGTCCACAACAATCAATTTACCCACATCTACGGGCAAATTCTGCAATACTTTTTCGAGATGCCCAATATCATTGTGCCGAAAACGGAGCATCTTTCCCATGGCAAGGAGCGCACCATCGATTATCGAGGCGTGGTCTAATTTATCGGTGATGACATATTCTCCTTTGGAAACAAGCGTTGCTATCACGCCTTGATTGACCATAAATCCTGTCGAATATAGCAGCGCTGCTTCTTTGCCAACGAAATCGGCGAGTTCTTCTTCGAGTTCCTTATGAATTGCGAGCGTTCCATTCAAAAAGCGTGAGCCTGCGCAGCCTGTGCCATATTGTTCGAGCGCTTTTTTTGCCGCTTCGATTACTCGCGGGTCGTCGGTCAAGCCCATATAGCTGTTCGAGCCCATCATCAAAACCTTTTTCCCGTTCGCCAATTTTACCCAAGTGTGCTGTCCTGTCGTTATGGCACGAAAATATGGATACAATCCCGCCGCCTGAACTTCTCGAGCAGCTGTGTAATTGCGGCATTTATCGAATATCGTCATTGTCCCTCCGACCTTATCATTTTATTAAATCTTTTGAAAAATATGCGCGATTTCGATTTTGGCAATCTTTTTGTTGACTTCACTTTTTTTCCCTATAAATTGGTTATTTATGAAAATGAAAACAATGAAATATTTCATCGTGGCGCTTTCATTGCTTGCACTGTTTGCATCTGGATGCGCAGGCGAAAATGAACTCGCAAAATCCGCAAAAAAGGACGATAAAAAACTTTTACAAAAAGCGGAAGACCTTTATGCGAGAAAAAAATATGTGAAAGCATTGGCAATTTTGGATAAAATCAGATATACCACATCGGTTGTCGCCGACGATGCGCATCTGCTCACCGCAAAAGTCTATATCGGGCAGCACGAATACGAGCTCGCTGTTTCGGAACTGAAATGGCTACTCGGGCAATATCCAAATAGCGATAAACTCCAAGAAGGAGCATTTTTGCTCGGCGAAGCATATCGTCTCGCTGCGCCACGAGCGGAACTCGACCAGGAATACACACAAAAAGCACTGGCAGCATATCAAGATTTCCTCGATAGATATCCCACATCGGATTTCGCTGACAGCGCAAATGCAAGAATCGCAATCTGCCGCGCAAAACTCGCTCATAAAATTTATCTATCCGCAGAACTGTATTATAAACTTCATCAGGATTCGGCAGCGGTAATCTATATCAATAATCTTCGCTCGGAATACAGCGATACGAAGTGGAAATTTTGGGCGGATTACCTCGAAGCACTCGTGCGCATTCGACAGGGTAATAAAATCGCTGCAAAAACGCTGCTCAAAGATGTCCTTGCAAATAATCCCGAAGATAAATTGAGAAAAAAAGCGGAAAAAAAATTGAAGAAAATATAATGTTAGCAGCCTTCTACTAACAATGCTTTTGGGACAATTTTCACCCTATTTGTATATATCAGGAGGAAACCGAATGAATACCAAAATCGCACAAAAACATCTCATCACTTTCGACGATTGGGCTCTGGACGAAATCGAAAAAGTTCTCGATATATCGGCGGATTTAAAACGAAAACGAGTGGCAGGCGAAATAATCGAGACTCTTAAACAAAAAACGCTGTTTATGATATTTTTCGAGCAATCGACGCGGACTCGTAATTCTATGGAAGCAGCCATGACACAACTCGGCGGACACGCTCACGACCTGACAGCAGATAAAATGCAGATTTCTCACGGTGAATCGCCGATGGACACTGCAA
>JALTEE010000069.1 GCA_027007865.1 bacterium | reverse complement strand
ATTGTGAAGTTCGGGTCGATTTCGAGCGTTTTTTTCAAAAACTTTTTCGCAGTTTCGATATCGCCCTTTCTCGCTGCCACAGCGGCGAGATTGAAAAATAGTTCGGGCGTTTTTAGTCCGAGTTTTTGCGCTCGTTCGAGGTTTTTCTGCGCTTTGGGCAGTTCATTTTTTGCGAGGTATATTGCGCCTAATGCCGCAAATCCCTGCGAAAAAGTGGTATCGGAAGCCACTGCGATGTTCAGCAACTTCTGCGCTTTTCCGGCATTCCGCTGTGCCGCTGCAATTTGTGCGAGATTGTAATATGCCCAACTTCTTATGCGCAGCGGGTTTGCACCGACACCCGACTGCTCGCTGTATATAGTTCCGAGGTCGTAAAGTTCGACGAACGAGCGGTTTTTATCGGCGATTACAAGCGTCCAGAGCGATTCCGCTCGCGCTGTGTCAGCGAGCGCCAGCGCAGAAGCGCCTGCGAGATTTAATAGCCGAAGATTATCGCTATATTTTGGCAATTCGGCGCGCAGCAGCGAATCCGCTCGGTGAAAATATCCCGCAGAAAACAGGGTCATCGCATAGTTAAAAATTGCAGACGGGTCGGCAAAGCAGTTGTCGAGCGATTTCTCGCCCCAATGCAGCGCCATCGGATAATTTCGCTTTATCCGTTCGAGCACTCCGATATTCGATGCTGCGCGACAGATTTCTCCGTGAACATCGATTTCACGCTCGAAATAGTATTCCGCCAAATCTAAAAAGCCCTGCTTGAATTTCAATGCGCCGATATTCAAATTCACTCCTCGTGCCGATTGATTCAATTCCAGTGCTTTATTGTATTCCGATTCCGCATCGCGAAGTTTCTCATCGCGCAGAAAGATGTTTCCAAGCGCAAAGTGAGATAGAGCGTCTTCGTTTCTGCGCCAGCCGTAAGGGTCGAAGAGCGAGAATATTAAAATGCACACGGCAAATGCAATGGGAATGATTTTCTTCGATATGATGCTGTCATATATTACTTTTGCGCCAGCGGCGGCGGGAATTATCAGCATCGGGATTATCGGCAGGCGAAACCTTGCGCACACAAAAAACGCTGCGATTGTTAGTCCATATATTGCCGCGGAAAGTGCGAAAAACCATCTGTGCTCGAATTTTTTGAAGAAAAATGCTGTCATCGCCAGTGGGAACAAAAGCGCCCAAAACCACAGTAGATAGCGAAAAAAAGAGTTTCGCAAAAGAAAATATATATTCCCGTTGTTGCCGATTTCGGGAGATGTCAGAAGCAGAATAATTTTCCTGCCGAAAAGTTCGAGTGCGCTGCGCGTGTCATTTCGCCAGAAATTTAACCCTCGCTTGAAAAAGAAATTCGACACCTCCGACGGTTTCATTTCTCTGCCTGTTTTCTTTTCGGCAAGTGCGACACACTGGCGATATTGCCAATTTCTGCCCAGTTCGGAAATGACAGCGGATGCGCCGTCGCTGTGTTCGTTATTTCCGATATAGAAATTTATCCCGCCCTGCGAAGCGATTAGCACGAAATCGCCGTTCGCCATATTGGAAATCGTTATCGGCGCGATTGGGACAATTATCGCAAGCGCCGCGATTACGGTGCGCCATCGGACATATCTGAATAGAAAAACGAGCAAAACGGGAGCGAGTATTAGAATTGTCGGTCGCATTATAGCGAGTATGCCGAGCCAAAACCCTGCAAGAGCGCACAGTGTCGGCGTCCGCTTGCGACGAACGAGAATTAAAATCCAGATAAGCCACGCAATTCCCGCTGAAAAAACACTGTCGAGCAGCAGTCGCGATTCGAAAAAAATCTGTATCGGGCACAGCGCCCACAGTGCTGCGGCAAATAATGCGAGACGACGATTTTTGAAAATCTCATTCGCCGCGAGGAAAATCGGTATCATAGAGAACAATCCCCAAAGGTGCTGCAAAATTCTCGGTGCGAAACCGCCGTCGCTGAAAATCGCATAAATCGCACCGAGAATATACGGATATAGCGGCGCTCGGAAGAAAACACCGGAAGGCAAAACATTTCCCGCTGCGATGCGTTTCGCCCAGAGATGATGATATAGTTCGTCGAGAAAAAGTCCCGAAAAATACGGCGTTTTCGCCCAGGATAGAAAATACAGAACTCGTAAAAATGCGCCGAGTAGTATTATCGACAAAAGAAGTGATGTGTTTTCCGAACGGCTCTTCATTAAAATTCCATTCTAAATAAATGCTAATCGAGTTTTTCTAAAAGATTTTCGATGTTGAGATTTTCCATAGATATAACCAAAACTTTATCGTTTTCGATAAGGGTGTCGAGTTTCGACTGCGACGGATTGAGGAAAAGTTCGTCATCCCTCATAATTCCAATAACTGTCGCTGGATTTTCTGTGTTTCGCGAAGCGGTTAAAATGGCTGTTGCTAACTCCGTATAAGTCTTCCCCGCATACAATTGCGGAATTTTTTCGACATATATCTCGTTTGTATCCTCCGATATTTTCATCAGGTCGGAATATACATCGATGACAACGGGGAAGAAGACGGCTTCCGCAGCGAGCAGGAAATCTCGTCTCGAAGCGCAAATGACTTTGTCGGCAACATGCCGTATCCTGCTTGCGAACAAAGGGTCATCGACTTTGACAATTACTCGGGGGCGAACTTTTACATCGATGTCAGCGAAAAAATCCCAGACTGTCATAGCAGCAAGCGATACCGTTAAATCGGGATTTTCCTCTTTCTCCGGTGGGAGCAGCAAAACCGCCATTGCGCTTTTCGCTTTGGCATTTTTAAGGTCATCGACATTTAGCGCTGTTCCTTGAATTACTTCTATCTCATTCCATTTTTCTAAATAGCGCTGCGCAATGCTGTTTGCTTCATCGATAAAATTTAGGTCGGAAAGAATAACGATAGGGCGTCGTTCTTTGCCCAATACAGAACAGGTCATTTGTTCGATTACCTCGTCCAAGTGCGTATTGCAACCCCATACTACGATGTGATTTTTATAGTTCACTTTTTTCCTCCTGTTGAAAAATTTTGCGATACTCGGCACGAGAGCGCTGCCGAAATTAAACACGCCGTTTATGAGAAAAAGCACAGTAGCGAACGAAAAAATTAATATCGCAAGCCAACCGCTCGGATTTCCCGCTTCCCAGCCATATATTGCGAACATTGGTAGCATCATTCTTACTACACAATTACCCATAGTATTATAGTTCGCTCCCCCACCTGCGAGAATAATTCCCGCGGCTCCTGTAAAAAGCAGCAGAAAGTGCATATAAAATCCCTTCCAAACCGGCTGAGAAAAAATTATCCTACCGAGTTTATTTTTCCAGGGCAGATGCCAAAAGTAGAAAAATGTCAAAAGTATCAACGGAACACCGAGACCGACAATAAACCTCGCCAAGACTTTGCTGTGAAAAAAGAACGAGAATCCAGATAATCCCAAAAAGACGATGGATAGCATTAAGACAAAAATTAGTTTGATTGTCATATTTTCCCCTCCGATTTTAATTAGAAATATCT
>JALTEE010000068.1 GCA_027007865.1 bacterium | reverse complement strand
CGAACCTTTGTATTGCTTTGTCTTAACTTCCACCGTTCCTGAAATTTTACCGAACTCGTATTTTCCATCGAAGTTTTGCCACAGCATTTTTGTTCTGGGAGTTCCTTGAAAATCCAATGATATATTCGCTTTCAGATATTTTATTTTGAACGGCTGCTCTATCATCTCATTACATTTAATGTCGGACTTCGGTATGGAAAGTTCGATATCCTTCGCCAAATCGAGCGAAACGAGCGACAATGTATCGGGACAATTTTTCGAATATGTTATCTTCACCTTGCTCTTCGGCATATCGAGCGAATAAAGTCTTCCGCCGACAGAATCCATAAGCGCAGTGGCATCGAACTCGGGACTGGAAAAGAATACGCTGTATGCAGTCTTATCCTTGAACTTCTCGCTGTGCCCAACATTCGCCGTCAATCGCGACAATTTTGCTATTTGCGGAATGAGAATAGCAAAACTCTGCGCAGCATTTTCATTATGCAATTTAACCTGCTTCGCAAAAATCGCCCACAGCGGGAAAAAATTCAAATCGAGCACGAACGGCGCTTCGTCAACAGACTTTTCCAAAACATCTTTGATAATCGGCTTCGCTTTAACCGCAGTTCCTTTTTCGCTATTTGTGCCGATTTCGCTCTTCTGCACATCTTCTTTTCCGATATGAGTTTTCTCATCTGCTTGCTGCAGTCTTATCGCTGATTGAACTTTAACGATTCCGTTTTCATACTGCGCAATGAATTTTATATCGTTATTTAGAGTAATTTCGTAGGATTGAAGCCTCATCGCTGCATCAAATCGAGCAGTCGCGTATTCTCGCAGCATTTTTTCTCCGCCGGATGCTTTTGCGGCAAGAATTGTCCAGCCTGCAAATTGCCAACCATCGCCGGAAAGCGATAAACTATATCCGGCAGCGCCGACTTGCCCCGCTCCGGCGGCATTCTCGACGATAAAATATCCCGTCTCGGGAGGCATCATAATTGCTCTCGGTTCGGCAAGCGAATCCACATCATTATTATTCTGCGCAAATACCGACACAGTTATCAACACAGTTATCAACAGGCTAAGTCGTTGTCGCATACAAACCTCCGGAAGTTATCAACAGTGCATTGAAACAATTATTATATTATATTTCCCTCCCAGTGCGCCGTGAATTGCTTTTCCTTTACCCCTTTCGAAACATAATCGGGCAGCAGCATAGGACTTATAACATCTTTCGGCACATCGATTTCGCTCATTTCCTTTTCAAATTCGACAACATGCTGAAGGGTTAATTTCCCAAGTTTCACATTCTTGATATACTCCGCAGCATTGATACCTGCACGCCTACCGAAGACATTGTAGTCGAGAACGGAATTTCCCATAAGCCGATTTCTGCCGTGAACACCGCCAGTCGTTTCGCCTGCTGCGAATAGCCCTGGAATTTTTGTGGTGCCATCTGCATTTATCTCGATACCACCGTTCTGATAGTGTAGTGTTGGATATACGAGCATCGGTTCTTTTCGAATATCGATGTCGAAACGATGATACTGTCTAACCATTGCAGGCAGCGCATTCGCAATCGTTCCTTCGCCGCTTATCAAGTCGATGATTGGAGAATCGAGCCAGATACCGACTCGACCTGTGGGCGTTTCCACTCCATTATTTCGCTCTGTGCATTCGCGTATAAAATTTGCCGCCTCGACATCTCGAGGTTCGAGTGGAAATACAAAAAGTTCGCCATTCTTATTGACAGGCTGCCCACCGAGTCCACGAACTTTTTCCGTAATCAGAAAACCCGCGATTTGTTCGGGGAAAACTGCACCTGTCGGGTGATATTGCACCGAATCCATATATAGAAGGTTTGCACCTGCACGATACGCCATAACGAGACCGTCAGCTGTAGCGCCGTAGTGGTTTGTCGTGGCAAAATTTTTGATATGAAGTCTGCCGAAGCCACCTGTAGCCATAATCGTCGCTTTTGCGCGAACGAGATAATAAACTTCCGTTTCGAGATTATAGAGAATAGCGCCAGCACATTGCCCGTTTTCATCGAGGACAAGTTCCACAGCGGGACTGAACTCAATTACATCGATTTTGTCGGGATGATTACGGACTTCGTCGCGAAGATTGCGCATTATATCCGCACCCGTATAATCGCGTGCAGACAGCATTCTTCTTCGCGATGTGCCACCGCCCGCTTTTGTAGAAAGATGTCCATCGGGTTCTTTATCCCACATAACACCAAGTTCCTCGAGCCAACGAGCGATAAATGGAGCATCCATAGTTAACGCTCTGACAAGTTCCGGTTTGTTATCGAAATGTCCACCACCCATAATGTCGAGGTAATGTATCACAGGTGAATCGTGTGGGTTCACAGAGGCTTGCATACCGCCCTGAGACATCATCGAGTTTGCATCTCCAAGTCGTAATTTCTGTGCAATAAGCACTTTTGCACCGTTCTGCATCGCCCAGAGTGCCGCCATAGAACCACCACCTCCACCACCGATTATCAATATGTCCGTATCGTAATCGGGATTCGACAGGTCGAATTTTTTAGGGTCGATTCTCGAATGTGCTTCGAGAATATCGACAACTTTGGATGTCAATTTTTCACCTTTATTCGGACCGACTCTGATTTCTCTGCGGGCATCGGGAGTATAATCGGGATGAAAACGAGTCAATATATCCTCGCGTTCCTCCTCGGTCATCGGATGAAAAACCTGCAATCCAGCTTTTGCAAGTTCCAATCTCTTTTGGCGAGTCGCCTCGACTTTCCTGATTGATTCTCTCATATAATCGGGATACATTGTTGCCTCCTCCTTATGTTATTTTGAAATCGATATCTCTTTCGTAATATCGTTTTTCGAGTTCTTTGCGAGAAAGACCCATTATTTCTTTCATATCTTTATCGAACTTACCATCCTCGATTTCTTTTAATCTGGTATTTAGAAGGTTTCCTCGTGGGCTCAAATACTTCCCATAAAGTCTTCGCGCAAGAATACCGACATTGTAGTGAACGATTTCCGCGGGGCACCGAGCAGCGCAAAGACCGCACATTATGCAGTCAAAACTCAAATGAGCAACTTTCTCCACCTCGCCTCGAATCGCCGCTTGAATATAATCCATAACATTGAGTTCCTGTGGGCAAGCTTTTGTGCAAGTATTGCAGGCTACACAACGGTTTATTTCCGGATATACAGCGCTCAAAACTTCATCGGTAGGTCTGAGCTCCTCGATGTTGTAAATCTTTTTAACCGCCGGGAAAAATGGAATTTGTGCGAGATACATATTCGGCTGAACAACTGTCTGGCAGGCGAGCCCATATTGAATTTTGTATGAGTCGGGTGTGCGATAAACAGTTGCGCAAGCACCGCAAAAACCTTCTCGGCAACCAGCACCTCGCTTAATCTGATACCCAGCATATTCCAGCGCTCCCATTATTGTGGAAGCAGCAGGAACATTGTAAAGCTTCCCCATAATAAAAACAGGGACCATATCTTTGGGAATGTCAGATTTCTCCGCCTTGCGCGATTT
>JALTEE010000067.1 GCA_027007865.1 bacterium | reverse complement strand
CTCTAATATAAATAATAACACACAATCAAGATACAAGGGGTTTTATCTGGACACCCGACAAATCAATCGCATCTGGCATATATCTTGTGCGAGCGACAATGGAGGATGGACGGACGACAACAAAACGGATTGTGTATATTCGGTAGGCGCTCAAAAATATTAAACACATACGACAAGAACAAAGAGGGATAAAATGCGCGATACAACGCTTGAACAAGGGATTGCAGCCCTTCGTTCGGAATTGACCGATTCCCAGCGCGCCGCTGCGGAACCATTTCTCGATGTCATCGCCACCGCAGGCGCGGGAACAGGGAAAACGAGACTTCTCGCCGCACGATTTTTAATGACCGCTATTTCTCTATATGAAAAAAGCGAAAATGCTGAAAGTAGTGAAAAGATTTCGAAAATCGCTGCGATGACATTTTCGGAAAAAGCCGCGGCAGAAATGTGGAATAGGATTTGCGAAACCGCATTCGCTCTATATTGGATGACAAAAGATAAAAACTACTTCGAACTATATCGCTCGCTTCGGGATGCGAACATTTCCACAATTCACTCGTTCTGCTATAAATTGCTATCGAAAATGCCTCTGTGCGCAGGTCTCGAACCGAATTTCGATGTGCAACCCGAAGAAATTATTCCACAGGATTTTATAATCGATTTTATGTCGGAAATTGCAGAAGAAGATTTGGAAATGCGCAAGGAACTGCTGCGGCTGATATTCCGATATTCACGATGGCGCGTCCAAAATATTTTATGCGAAATGTTTCAAAAGCGGCAGATGGTTGCCTATGCTGTGCAGGAATGCGCAACAATGTCGCAGGACGAACTTACGAGAGGATGGAACGAAATTTTGCGAACGAGATGGGATGAATTCAGATACGCGGTGCAGCAAAACATCGATGCGATTTCTGCGAATAGCGATACAGGAAAAGCAGGATATAAATGGCGCTGGATTGCGGAAAATATCCCGCAGCATAAAGACCTGCCGGACACGCAATTTCTCGTGGAAATGAAGGAAATGTTGAAAAGTCTCGGACTTGCGAAAATCGACGATAGACTCGATAATTTTCGGAATTTTATAAAAGATACAGCACTCGGAGCTGAAGCACTCGATGAATTTGCAATCGATGTGATTTCGTTCGCGAAAATTTATCTCGCATTCGAAGATTATATCTGGCTCGCTTTGGACAGAAGCAAAGTTCTCGATTACAACGAACTTCTTTTGCGAGCGAAAGATGTCATCGAAAATATGTCGCCGTCGGAGCGGAAAGCGCTGCTGCCGTCATACATTTTGCTCGATGAATTTCAAGATACTTCCCCGCTACAGTGGGAAATTTTTAAGCATTTATTGCCCACATTACAAAAGATTTTGCTCGTAGGCGATGAAAAGCAATCGATATACCGTTTTCGCGGCGCGGATGTCTCCGTCGTGCGAAAAGGCGAAGAACTCGTATCGCAGCGCGGCGGCAAAAAAGTCCCAATGAACGAAAATTTCCGAACAGGCGCAAGATTGCTGAATTTGCTAAATGCGATATTTGAAAAAGTATTTCCACAGGAAAGCGATATTCCCTACGAAGCGCGTTTTCAGAAATTGGAGCCCGCAACAAGCGGCGAGGACAATAGTTCCCTTTATTTGATAATGCCCGAAGAAAATTTCGAGCAATCCGATACTATCGTTCGTTTCATTCTCGCCGCTCTCGACGGACAGTATCTTGTCGGTGACGGCGAACCGATTCGACCGGGCGATTTTATGGTGCTTACAAAATCGCGAAAACTCGCATTCGAAATTATAAGGGAATTGCGCGGTAAAAATGTTCCGGCGATACCACTTGCAGAAACCGGTTTTTTCGATGCGCCGGAAATCGCTGTGATATTGCACTTTATCTCGTTCATCGCCGATTGGCGCAGAAACGGCGCTCTATACGCTCTGCTGCGCTCACCGATATTCGACATCGGCGATGATGAAATTCTGAAAATTCGCAGGGCATATAAAGAAAAATATCTCTGGCAATGTATGGAAAAAACGGCGGCGAGCGATAGCGATGAAAACGACGATATTGTTTCTGCGTTCGAGATGTTGAAAAAATATCTCGATGTAGCAGACTTTGCGCATCCCGACGAACTGCTCGACGAATTTTTGAATTCCAATGGCGTTCTCTCTGCGCTGTGTGCCTATTTGCCCGAAGTAGCGACGGCGAATGTGAAAAAATTGATGGCGCACATTCGGATGCTATCTGCGCAGGCAGGAATGACATTCGGCGAAATTCAACGAACACTCGCCGCAGAAAAAGAACAGAACCAGACAGGATATGCAATTCCCGTAGAAACGAAGGATGTGGTGAGAGTCAGCACAATTCATTCTGCAAAAGGATTAGAAGCGAAAATCGTTATTGTTGCCGACCCAGGAAAACGAGGAGGTGGCAGAAACAAAAACGGTTTCTATTGGGAACCGTCGATACCCGGACAGATAATTCCGAAACCCGCTAACAAAAATTTCAGCACTTTAATTCATTCCGTCGCTTCGGCACTCGATTTGGACAGAGATAGAGCAGAATACGAGCGACTTTTTTATGTATCGCTGACCAGAGCAAAGCGCCATCTCATCGTAGTTGGTAAGAGTGGAAAAAATGGGAAAATCGAGAAAAATTCTTTTGCGAGGCGCATAATCGATGGCATCGGTGGAGACGGTGCAAAGATGATTATTCCCGAACAATTGCCCGACGGATTTTATATGATTTCGCCGTCGGAAATCGAAGCGCCGCCAAAATGGCAGAAATCGACAGAAGAACATCGACCGAAAATCGATTTAACCTCGATGACGATAGCGCCCAAAAGATTGTTCAAAATTTCCGCCGGAAATGCAGCGAAATTCGTAGTTTGCCAAAAATTATTCTACAAAGATTATCTTGAAAATGCCGAGGAAACGATTCCCGATAAAGTTTTCCATTCGGCGGATGAAAGCGAGTTGTCAAAAAATTCTCTCGAATTCGGTAAAATCGCGCATATATTGCTTTCCGCTGCGCCGTTCCCATCGGTGAAATCCGCTGTCGAATTGGCAAAAAAGCTGTCCGATAACGAAAGATTTTTAAAAGTGGCGGAAAGTTTTGCGAAAAGCGAACAAAATAGACAACTTGCGCAAAATATTCCGATGCAGGAAATCCCGCTATATCTGCGAACCGGAGAACTTATCGTGAACGGCATCGCCGATGTGCTGCTGAAAAATCCCGCAGAAGTGTGGGATTATAAAACGGGCAGGCAATCGAAGTTTCACAGGGCGCTGTATTCCGCGCAGATAAATATATATCGCCTCGCGTATGCGAAATTTTTAGGCAAAGAGCCGACGGAAATCATCGGCAAAATAATTTGGATTGGCAGAGATAATATTATCGAAGAAGCAGTTAAATGGGACGATACGCTCGAAAATAAACTCGCGCAACTGCCAAAATATCTTGCCGATGGCGATGAGAAGAATTTTGCAAAAATTTTAGATGATGAAATCTGCGCTGAATGCGGGAAA
>JALTEE010000066.1 GCA_027007865.1 bacterium | reverse complement strand
ATCCGCTTATGCGGACTCCTTCGATGTATTTAAAAATTTCGCTTTCATAGACAGCCTTTCCGGCATCGACGATAGATATGTGTCTTCATCGGTCAAAAGTGGCAAAATCATTCAAGTCGCGGGTGCAGCATCTAATCCCGGCACATTGTTTGTGAATTTCGATGTAATCGGTGCGATGCATCTCTGGGATGCTGAACCAACAGACTTCGTGAAATATTCTGTGTTTGTAACAACTCGTCTCACCGATGGCGGCTTGCCTGAAACACAATATGTTTATTCAAAAACTCTTGACGGTTCCGAAGGCGACCAATCTTACTATCTCGATTCCAATTATGAAATTTCGATTCCGGTGAACTTCGAAGGTAGTGAAGAATATAAATTATGGGTCGGAACGAAAATCGAAATATTAAGTTCGGAGGGTGCAGGCGCTGCGATATGCTTCGATGGCGAAAATGGAATGACACGACTTAACTATGTGATTTTGGCGCTCGATAAACCATAATTTTTTGTAAGAAGGTTGAAAATGAGGATTTTTCTACAAGCAGTCATCGCTGTTGTTCTATTATTCGGGTTTGTCTTCGGCGCGAATTCAGCAGTTCTGCTATACAACGATGATAATCGAACCGAGTTCGAGATTTCATTCGGTTCTATCTCGATAGAAAACATCGGCGGTGGATATTCTCTTTTTAGTCTTCCCGATTATGGTTATCGCGGCGATGAAAACGGACCTTGGCTATTAGGTCGAGCATATAACATCGCTGTTCGCAGAGACGACGATGTAAAGGTTTCTATTGTCGCTATCGAATGGTCAGACTGGCTCGACATAGTTCCTGCTCCGTTATGTTCACTCACAATGTTCGAGAAAATTCCCGGATATGCCGATGCAAAATTATATTCGCAGCATTTTGGCGGAACAGCGGACATCGCATACGATTATATTGAGCGTGGCGTGAGAATTATCGGCATAGATGTGCTTCCTGTGGAATACGACCCATCCTACGGCGTTAGATTTATGAAGCGTATAACAATTTCTGTGGAACATACTGGCGGAAATAGCGAACTTTGGAGTAAGCGGCTTTATCATCCGGCATTTGCGCAGATGTTTCGTGCAATCCTCGTGAACTGGAAAGCGGTTATTCCAACGGAGCCGATGTCGTCTTGTGCGTGGAATCCCGACAGCGGAGCGGAACTGCTCGTCATCGCCGACCCTGCACTATTGGATGAAGCGGAGCCTTGGCTCGAATGGAAACTGCTTATGGGAATGCCGACAATCGTCGCCACAGTGGACACAATCGGCTCTGACACAACTGCGCTAAAAGCCTTTATTCAAAATGCTTACGACACTTGGGCAATGCCTCCCACATTCGTTCTTTTCGTTGGCGACGCAGAAGTTGTGCCTACATATAACGGATACTATACGGGCTGCACGGGCGATAATGATTATGGCACTGTGGATGGAGACGATATCATTCCCGATATACTTCCGGGCAGGATGTCCGCCGACTACAGCAGTGAAATGCAAACGATTGTTCAAAAACATATAAATTACGAGAAGGAACCCGATACCATAGATGATTGGTATGCGCGCGCCGTCGGAGTCGTTCGAGAAGAAGACTGTCCTTACGATGGCGGACCTGTCGATTCGTCTTATCTTGCCGCTGTCAGTTATGCTATGGAACAATGTCTCGAAGCGGGATATTCCTTCGCACATATGTTCACAAAATGTTCGGGAGACAATGCTTCTACTGTAAGACCGTATCTCGAAGCGGGTTGCAATTTTGCAGATTATCGCGGACAGGCTGTTCACGATTGGTGGGACCCATTCGGCGGACTTCTCGATGAACCCACAGGGAAAAGACTTCCCATATTCGTTTCTATAACTTGCGCCACGGGCAGTTTCCAAGATGATGGTTATCCGTGCGAAAATGTCACGCGAGATGGCACAGCGAGCAATCCTCGGGGAGGCGTTGCCTGGTATGGACAGTCGAGATGCAGTGTAAATTCGGTCGAAAGGTCGTCCTTGTCGAAGCATATTTTCGAAGGATTTTTCGAAGCGAAATTAAACTGGCTCGCTGCCGCTGATACTTATGGCAAAAATGGAATGCTCGATGAATTCGGACCGACTTCTGCTGTTCTATATGAATACTTATCCTCGACTTTACTCGGCAGCCCTGAAATGATGGCGTGGACTGCGCCGATTCAGACGCCGGATATAGATTGTCCCGACGCAATACCGTGGGGATTCAATACTATTAGCGTCGGCGTTTCTGTTTCCGGCGAGCCTGTGGAAAATGCGCGTGTATGCTTTCATCAAGGAGATTCGCTTATATATAATTTTACCGATTCGACAGGTTCGACATACATAGACATTGATGTGGATGCTTTCACTCCGCTCCTCCTCGTCGTAACAGGACCGAATATTTACCCGACTATCGACACAATCGAAGTCCTCACTGGTGGAGTTATTCTCGTATCTGCACCATCGGCATTCACGGACATTGTCGGCGATGGCGACGGCTTACTAAATCCCGGCGAAACGATAGCATTCACTCCGATGATTACTAACCGTGGAGATGATACCGCTGAAGCAGGTTATACTTGCATCGTGCGGACAAACGACCCAGAAATAACATTTGTAGATTCGATTTCCACGCTTCCTGCTATCGCATCCAATGACACGGCTTTTGGCGACAGCGTAATCTTCGAAATTTCAGAAGAACATTTTTCCTCCGATAGAATCAATTTCACAATGCTCATAATTTCGCCAGACCTTTCCGATACTGTGGAGCGCAATATCGTATCTCATCCGCCAATTTATCGCTTTTTACCCGAAATAGGCAGTGTAATAATCTATGATGACCCGCCATTCGGCGATGGCGACGGACAAATCGAGCCAGGCGAACAGGTCGATGTTTCCGTGAAACTACGCAATAGCACGCAGGCGGACGCATTTAATTTATCCGCCGAACTGCTCGCCTGGAGCGAATTATCGATTGTCCAACCCACCTGCGAATATGCAGAATTGCTGCGGGATTCATCTGCTTTGCCCGAATATAATTTTTCGATGGAAGTTTCTCGAGACGCTCCACCTGGACTGGAGTTTTCATTGAATATGATACTTTCCGCCGATTGCAATACATATTCATACTATGATACTCTCGAAGTTCCGCTATCCATATTGGGCGAACCTACAAGATTGCCGACAGGTCCCGACGAATATGGATATTACATCATTGACGACACCGATATTCTCGACGACCTCGTTCCAACATTCGAGTGGAACGATATTTCAGATGACGGAAGAACAATCGAAGAAATTACTGATAGTGACGATGGCATAGCGACGATTCCGCTTCCGTTCACATTTAGTTTTTACGGGCACATTTACGATAGTATTTCTGTTTCGAGCAACGGATTTCTTGCGCCGGAATTTTGCGGATGGTCTGGTCCTGGCACGGGAACCCCGCAGAGAATGCCTCACATAGGCGGACCTGCTGGCATCATCGCTGCGATGTGGTCAGACCTTGCTCCTATGAGACCGGGCGGAGATATTTTTTCCTACTACGATGAAGAAAACAGCCAATTTGTTATCCAATACGACAGCGTGGAATTTTATTCTACGGGCGGATATGTTTCGATGCAAGTGAGAATTTGCGATGCAGATGACTATCCCACGCCGACAGGCGATAACGAAATTTTCGTTTATTATAAAGATATATTAAATCCCGTGAACTATGGAGTTGGCATCGAATCTCCCGACGAAACGAATGGCTTGCAATACTATTTTCTTGGGGACTACGATGAGCATTCTGCGCCGATAGAACCTGAAAGAGCGCTGCGAATCACGACAAATATCCCGACTTTTGGAAATGCTCCGTGGGTTTCCTATCTCGATTCGCTGAACATTGACGATACCGCCGGCGATTGCGACGGGATTATCGAGCCGGGAGATATTATCGCTATGTGTTTCCGATTGAAGAACAGCGGAAATTCGGCGGCAAACAATGTCAATGCATTCGCCGTTTCGTCTGACATCGTCTCGTCGGCATCTTACATCGCTCATTTTGGAACAATCGTTCCCGGTGACACCGCATATAACGAAGGTTCGCCTGTGGTCTTTGAGATTTCGTCAGCCTGCCCGGCAGATACGGTTTTAATGATACCCATCGCCATTTCTGCAAATTCAGGCGGATATGCTGACACAATCGGTATTCCCATACAGGTCGGCGGAGATGTGAGTTCGATTGGAAGCAGCAGAAAACCATCACAGGCGAGTTTGATAAGAATTCATCCGAATCCATTCAACAGTCGCGCATCGCTGGAAATATTTATCGCTGGAAATGGCAAAGCGCAAAATTGCGACATTTCCATCTTTGCGCTAAACGGGCGGAAAGTTATGACGATTTTCAGCGGAGCAATATCGCATGGAAAACATATTTTCACGATAGACGGCAACAAATTGAAATCCGGAATATATTTGATAAAATCGAGTGTCGGCGATGTGAACGAACAGAAAAAAATATTGCTTTTGAAATAGATGTTTAAGAAATTTGTGGAGGCAAATATGTTTAGGATTAGTATCGTAGTCTTTTTAGTATTATCGATGGCTGCGCTTCTCTTTGGCGTGCCTAATGCGGCATTGTTGTCCGATAATTTCAATCGAACAGAATTTGAAATTACGCTCGACACACCCAAAATAACTCCCACCGATGGTGGATATTCGGGAATAGCATATTCTGGTTTCGGTCCTCGCGGCGAGAATTTTGGTCCCGAACTATTCGGATACAGTTATTATATTGCCATTCCGAAAGGAGCGGTCGTTTCAATTTTGCTCGAAAATGTGGAATGGTCGGATTGGCTCGACATTGTTCCCGCGCCTCGTCTGCCCGAGGGCAAGGAGTATCCCGACAATACTGTGGATGAAAAGTTATATTCTAAACCTTATGGTGGAACCGCAAAATTGAACGGCGATTTTATCTGGCGCGGAGTTCGCATAATCGCTGTTGATGTAATTCCTGTCCAATACGACCCGGAACTCGGCGTTAGATATATCGAAAGCGCAAAAATCGTCGTGAACCATCTCGGCGGAAATGGAACAATTTACGATAAAAGACTTTACAATCAGTGGTTCGCTCAACTTTATCGCGCCTCCCTTATAAATCCCGATGCAGTAATACCGTTAGAACCTTTTTCGAGTGAGGAATGGGACCCCGCCGATGGTGCGGAACTGCTTGTTATATGTTATCCCGGTTTTGAGAGCGTAGTTCAGCAGTGGGTAGATTGGAAATTGTTTATGGGATTTCCTACGCGCCTTGTAACAACCGATGTCACGGGAACATCGACGACGAGCGTAAAATCGTATATCCAAAATGCTTACGATACTTGGGCACTGCCGCCGAGTTATGTGCTTCTTGCAGGAGATGTCGAACATATAAGCACATTCGTCGATTATTATGGAAGTATCGGAGACCATAATTATACCGAACTCGATGGTGGCGACGATTTTTCTGATGTTTATATCGGCAGGATTTCCGCCGATAACACCACACAGATGCAGACGATTATCACAAAACATCTAAATTATGAAAAACAACCCGATACAACAGATGATTGGTATGCGAGGGCTGTCGGACTTATCAATGAAGATGGCGAAAGCCATTCGATTTCACCTTCATATTGTGCCAATCCGGGCTCTGCCGATTCATCTTACCGTTATGCCGTTCATTATGGAATGGATTCCTGTTGTGTTCCTGCTGGTTTTACAAGCGTTCAAGTTTTTAGCCGATGTAATGGCGATGATTTTTACGATGTCCAACCTTATGTCGAAGCGGGATTAGGTTTTATTCAATATCGTGGACAAGCGTGGCCCGATTACTATTACGATTTTTCAGGTGGTCTCGATACACTCGACAACGGTGGGAAATGCCCTATAGATATATCTATAACTTGCGGAACGGGGGATTTTAGAAATGCTTATTTCAGTGATAATACTGTAATGTGTGAACGTTCTACTCGTGCGACTGCGGGAGACCATCCCAAAGGTTCCGTAGAATTTATGGGGCAAACTGCTGTGAGCAGCAATTCTGTCGAAAGGTCTTCGCTATCTAAACATATCTTTGAGGGACTTTTTAAAGAAAAAATAAATCCGGTGGGCGCTGCACATTGCTATGGGAAAAATCAATTATGGGCTGAATTTGGCGGGTCATCTGAGGCACAGGAAGAATTCGGAAGAACCGCACTTTTGGGATGTCCCGAAATGCTTGCGTGGACGGCACCGATTCAAAACCCGTATGTCGAACATCCTACTGTTGTTCCGCCCGGAACTGACTATGTAAGTATTGTAGTTTCTGCAGGAGGCAGCAGAGTCGAGAATGCGAGAGTTGCACTTCATCAAAACGATGTGTTTTCATATAACATCACGAATGCTGCGGGAAGCACTGTTGTCACTATAAATGTTGACCCGAGCTACCCGCTTGTGCTCGTCGTTACAGGACCGAATATTTATCCTTATATTGACACAATCGATGTTTTTGTTGGCGGTGTCGCAATTTATTGCGCTCCAACAACATTTAACGATATTACAGGCGACAGCGACGGACTCATCAATCCCGGCGAGACGGTTTCTTTCAGGCCGAGAGTTACTAATATAGGTGATGAAGCGGTCAGCGCAGGACTCGTTGGAACAGTGCGAATAAACGACCCAAATATAATATTCATAGATTCTACCAGCACATTTCCCGCTGTCAGCCCAGGAGACACTGTCTATGGTGATACTGTTGCATTTTTTGTTTCATCGAATCATCCTGCAAGTGCAGGGTTGAATTTTACAATACATATCACAGGTCATCCCGACGGACCGTGGGATAGAGGTGTGATACCGAATCCTCCCGTGCATAGATTTTCTGCATCGATAGATACAGTGATAATAAGTGACCCGCCACCTTATGGGGATGGCGACGGAGAAGCCGACCCCGGTGAACAAGCATTCCTTACGATTCGCCTTAACAACGAAACACAGGCTGATGTTTTCGGCCTTTCCGGTGACCTCGGCAGTTGTGAAGATACCGCTTCATCTGTTCAGCCATTTTCCGATTACGGCGATTTGCTCCGTTCCAGTAGTGCTTCCAACAACCCGGTATTTTCTATTTCTATTTCGCCGTTTGTAAATCCGGGCGATAATTTTACGCTTCCTTTGGTACTCACCGGAAACTGCCCAGAATACACAGATATCGAAACACTCGATGTAGCATTAACTATTGGAGGTTCCTCTTATAGCATTCCCACTGGACCTGATTCTTATGGATATTATATAATCGATGATACAGATATTCCGAGTGGTCTCGCACCGACTTATGTTTGGAACGATATAACCAGTGCGGGCAGCACAATCGGAGCGATTACTAACAGCGATGATGCTATCACAGACATTTCGCTTCCATTCGCTATGAAGTTTTATGGAAATGTATATACCAGCATTTCCGTTTCGAGCAATGGGTTTATTGCTCCGCCGGGTTGCACCTGGTCGGGCGCCGGCAGTGGAACACCAGAGACATTCCCGAATACGAGTGGTCCGAATGGTGTCGTTGCTTTGATGTGGTCTGACCTGGCTCCTCACAGAACAGGCGGCGGCGATATTTATTCATATTATGACGCTGCTAACGACCAGTTCGTTATTCAATATGACAACACGGAGTATTATTACGGCGGAGGATATGTAACCTGCCAGCTCAGAATTTGCGATACTCTCGCATATCCCACACCGACAGGTGATAGCGAAATATACTTCTACTACAATTATGTGAATATGACAGATAATGCTGGCGTCGGCATAGAATCCCCCGACGAAACAACAGGAATTCAATATTACTTCGAAGGTTCTCTCGATGAAACCGCTGCACCCATAGAAGCGGGAAGAGCGCTCAGGATTACTACTTTAGAACCAAATTCTACAAACCAGCCTTGGCTATATTATCTCGATTCACTTTCCTACGATGATTCAGCAGGAGACAACGATGGCATTATTGAGCCGGGAGATATGATACATATGTATTTCAGGCTTAAAAATGGTGGAACACAAGGAGCATTTCTCACAACAGGTTCAGCGCTATCGACCACAAAAATTTCCACAACGGGTGAAATCGGCAATTTTAATTCTATCCTTACAGGTGGCGCAAAATATAATACAGGCAGCCCAATCGGATTCCAGATTTCTCCGTCCTGTCCTGTGGATACTACACTTGTTATCCCTGTCGCAATTTCGGCAAATTCGGGGGGATATAAGGACACACTTGCATTCCTGCTCAAAGTAGGAATGGTTGTCAGCATTATTGATGAAAATGAAAAAAATATTCCCGAAAAATTCGATTTTGTTCGTGTGCATCCGAATCCGTTCAACAATTTCGCTGTCCTTGAAATAGATAAAATGGAAGTTTCAAAGGGAACTGATATGAACATCTCGTTGTTCACATTGGATGGTAAATACGCAAAAGTCATTTATAATGGTCTTGCGCCAGCGGGGAAAAATGAATTTATTATAGATGGCAGCGATTTAGTTTCTGGTATTTATCTCGTAAAAGTTCGGATTGGGGATAAAAAGATGGAAAACAAAGTGCTACTTATCAAATAGCGATGACAAATTTTACATTGCTATTTGGACGAAAACATTTAGATTTGCAAAAAATTCAAAGAGGGTGGGAAATGAGTATAATTTTAAAAGACCCAAAATCTGTTGAAGACGATGTAATCAGGCTGCTTGCCGGATTTTCACAGATGCACTTGCCATCGCTGATGGACGAACTAAACAGGTGGCATCCTCCTGTGGATGTCTTTGAAACAAAAGATAGATTGATAATTCTCGCCGAAATCGCAGGAATTTCAGTCGACAAAATTTCAATCAAACAGATAGAAAATACGATAATTATTCAAGGACAGCGGAAGGAGATATTGCCCCCGACATCTCCGATGTTTCATCATATGGAGATTAACTACGGTCCATTCGAACGCACTATAAGACTTCCTGCAAAATTCGTTGGCGGCAAAGTCAGTGCAAAATATAGAAATGGTTTCCTGCGCGTGGAAATTATAAAAATTCAAGCAAACCCAAAAACAATCGAAATCGAATAAGGAAAACTATGCACGAAGGAAAAGAATACAAATTACCGTTATTACCGCTACCTGTTGGAGTAGTAACATTTCCGGGTCTTATCGCTCCGCTTATGGTTAATGACCGTTCCTCTGTGAAACTCATCAACGATGTTCTATCGAAGGATAAAACACTTCTTTTATTTTCATCTAAGAGCGGAGCCGACATCAGCGGAAATATCCGCCAGCGGATAAACAGAATCGGTTGCCGTGCAATGATTCTCAAAATGCTCCGCCTGCCCGATGGAACGATAAAATTCCTCGTGCAGGTTTTATCGAGGGTTCGTCTGGAACAAGTCGTCAGTATGGAACCTTATAATGTTGCGAGAGCAGTCGAACTCCACGATATAGTTATGCACGATGAGGAAGAATCTGCGCTTATGCGAACAGTTTTGCAGTTGTTCGACAAAGTCGTTTCGCTTGCGCCATATTTACCCGATGAACTTCGTCTCGCTGCAATAAACACAACAGAACCGGGAAAACTCGCCGACCTTATCGCTGCAAACTTAAACATCGCAGCAGAAAAAAAGCAGGAAATCCTCGAAGAACTCTCCGCAAAGAACCGCCTTAATATGATAATCGATTTGCTGAAGCGTGAACATACCGTTCTTGAAATGACGAAAGAAATCCAGAAGCGCACCAGCGAGGAGATGGAAAAAGCGCAAAAGGAATATTATCTGCGCGAACAAATGAGGCAAATTCAGCGGGAACTCGGCGACGAAGACATCGGTAAGGAAATCGAGGAGTTAAAAAAGAAAGTCGAAGAAGTCGGTATGCCCGACGAAGCGAAGGAATCGGCACTCAAAGAAATCGACAGATTGTCGAAGATGAATCCGTCATCGGCGGAATATACGGTATCGAGAACTTATGTTGATTGGCTTATCGAAATGCCGTGGCAGAAATCGACGGAGGACAGAATTGACATCGCAGAAGCGCGCAAAATCCTCGACGAAGACCATTATGACCTAAACGAAATCAAGGAGCGCGTGCTGGAATTTCTCGCTGTTCGCAAATTGAAACCCGATGTAAAATCGCCGATTTTGCTCTTTGTTGGACCGCCCGGAGTGGGCAAGACATCACTTGGAATGTCTATTGCGCGCGCTATGGGACGGAAGTTTTTACGAATCTCTCTCGGCGGAATGAAGGACGAGGCTGAAATTCGCGGGCACAGACGAACCTATGTCGGAGCACTACCCGGCAGGATTATTCAAGGTATCAGGCGCGCTGGATACAACAATCCGGTGTTTATGCTCGATGAAGTCGATAAAATAGGGCAGGATTTTCGCGGCGACCCCGCATCAGCGCTTCTCGAAGTTCTCGACCCCGAACAGAATTTCTCCTTCACAGACCACTACCTCGATGTCCCATTCGACCTGACAAAAGTCATTTTCATTGCAACGGCAAACTATATCGACCCGATACCGAGAGTGCTACTCGACCGAATGGAAATGTTACATTTGCCGGGATATACCGAACTCGAAAAACTGCAAATCGCAAAGAAATTTCTGATACCAAAAGAATTGGACAATCACGGTCTTACAACGAAGCAACTTCGTTTTCAGGACAATGCATTAAAGTATTTAATCAATTCTTACACCCGGGAAGCAGGTGTCAGGAATATGGATAGAGCGATTGCGTCAATATGTCGCAAGACAGCGAAAGGCATTGCCGAGAAAAAATTTGAAACTCTGCATGTTATAAAAAAAGTTGTTCGAGAAATGCTCGGTGCGGAGAAATTTTTTCGCGAGAAACTGCTCGATAAACCTCAGGCGGGAGTGGCTACAGGGCTTGCCTGGACACCATTCGGTGGAGAAGTTCTTATGGTTGAAGCAACCACAATGCCAGGAAATGGAAAACTAATCTTGACGGGCAATCTTGGAGATGTTATGAAAGAATCGGCTCAAATTGCACTGTCCTGGGTAAAAGCAATATCGCAGGAAATCGGCATCGACCCGGAAATTTTCCAGAAAAACGATATTCATATTCATGTTCCAGCAGGAGCGATACCGAAAGATGGACCTTCTGCGGGAGTCACAATCGCAACTGCTCTCGTTTCGAAAATTTTGGGCAAACCACCCAAGGAAGGAATTGCGATGACAGGTGAAATAACTTTGCGAGGCGATGTTCTGCCCATCGGCGGATTAAAGGAAAAAACTCTCGCGGCGCATCGCGTTGGAATAAATAAAATACTTATTCCCGATGGAAACGAAAAAGATCTTCCTGAACTACCCGATGAAATAAAAAAATCGATAAATTTTGTTCCTGTGGATACAGTAAAAG
>JALTEE010000065.1 GCA_027007865.1 bacterium | reverse complement strand
ATATTATAGCGGAGCAATTGCTCTCGACTGGCTTTCGCCGAGTAGATTTTCGCGATGCGGACATAGTAATTGTCAATGGCTGCACCGTTACAGCGCGAGCCGACCAGAAAGTGCGCCAATTTATTCATAAAGCACACAGAAAAAATCCGAGCGCGAGAATTTTGCTCACAGGTTGCACCGCCGAAGCGATTTTTAAAAAATTTTTAGAAAAAATCCCCGATGTCGAAATCGTGCCGAAGAAATGGCGATACGACATTGCGGGATTTTTAAAATCATCAGAAATGTTTGTGTATAACGATTTTCCCGCGATTTCTGGAACGGGTATCACTCGTGCTCGTGCGTGGTTAAAAATTCAGGATGGTTGCGATAGAAATTGTGCATACTGCATCGTTCCGTTGGTGCGCGGAAAATCACGCAGCAGAAATGCCGACGATATTATCGAGCAGGTAATTCATCTCACCGAAAACGGTTTCAAAGAGATTGTTCTCACAGGTGTGGACATAGGAGAATGGCGCTATGAGAAAATGAACCTGTCCGCTCTTTTGAAAAAAATTCTGGTGGGAACCGATATTGTTCGACTGCGTTTATCGTCCATCGAACCACCAGGCATTACAGATGAATTGGTAGAACTGCTCGCCAACGAACAGCGAATTGCACCACATCTCCATATTCCGCTGCAGTCGGGGAGCGCAAATGTCTTGCAAGCAATGAAACGACCGTCATACAGCATATCCGAATTATTTACAAAACTATATATCCTTCGCAATTCAAGACCAGAACTGTGCATCGGAACAGATATCATTGTCGGATTTCCAGAAGAAAGCGATGACGATTTCCTGCAAACAAAAACATTGCTTCAATCTGGCGAAATTGCTTATGCGCATCTATTTCGCTTTTCGCCGAGACCAGGAACCGCTGCGCAAAAATCGAAGCAATTGCCATCGAAAGTTGTGAATGATAGAATGCACATTTTGCAGGAAATCGACAAAGAAAATAGAATTGCGTTCGCGCAACAATTCGTAGGCAAAGAATTAGAAATTCTCGTGGAAACTGTTCGCGAAGACAAAATTTTTGGGCACACAGCAAATTATCTAAAAATATCGGCAAGAGGAAACGGAAAGCGAAGAGAATTAGCAAAAATTCTTGCAAAATCTGCGATGCCAATGCAAATTGTAGGTGAAGTAATTTCTCTGTAAGAATGAAAAGTATTTGGATTTGATATTTTAATTGGATATTCGCTTTTGCAGATGCAAAAACTTTGTTATTCCTACAAAGGCAAGAATTCAGATAGTAAAAGGAACAATGATATGAGAGCCTTTATTGCATATTGGATAAATGCGTATTACGAAGCATTTCGCAGTGCGATGCGCTCACTCTGGTCGCAAAAAGTCCGTTCAGGACTAACCCTGTTATCGATTTTAATAGGTGTAATGACAATAATTATTCTCGTTTCGGTGATAAGCGGCTTGAACCAAAAAATTGCTGGGGAATTCGCATCGCTGGGGACGAATGTGCTATATGTTTCACACCGCCCTTGGACGAGCGGCGGAAGAGATTGGCATAAATGGCATAACACACCGCCCATTGGAATGCGGGAATTGAATGCTATGAAAACACTGTCATTAGCGGATAAAGTCGTGCCGTCTGTGCGGAAAGGCGCAAAAGCCAAATACAAACAGAACAATATGGATGCGACAATATATGGAACATCGTGGAAATATCCCGATGTTCGCAAATTGGATATCGAATTTGGACGCTTTTTTTCGTTCGGCGAAGACAAAAAAGGGCGTCCTGTATGTGTTCTCGGATGGGAAGTTTTTAAAAATCTATTCGGCAACAGCGAACCGATTGGGAAATGGATTAAAATCGGAACAATTTCTTTCGAAGTTGTGGGAGTTATTAAAAAACAAGGACAATCTCTCACAATCGGCACAGCAGACGGCAACATTTACATACCATTTAACGCATTTCTGCACAGTTACGGCAAACGGCGAAGTATGTCGATTCTTGTATCAGCCCAAAATAGCGACCAAGTGGATGAACTTCGCGAAGAAATCAGATATTCTATGCGAAGCATAAGAAAGTTGAAACCCTGGCAGGATGACAATTTTGCCATAAATTCGCAGGATATGTTGATGGACGAATATAACAAAATAACGGGTGTGCTATGGGGAGCGATACTCGCTATCGCCGGGCTCTCGCTTCTCGTTGGCGGAATCGGTGTGATGAATATAATGCTTATTACCGTCACGGAACGAACGAGAGAAATCGGCGTCCGAAAGGCACTCGGCGCAACGAGAACACACATCCTCGGACAATTCTTGCTCGAAGCGCTCTCGCAATGTTGGCTCGGCGGTATAATCGGTTTTATACTCGGTGTTTCAATTCCATACATCATTTCAAAATTTGTGCAGCAATTGCCATTCGCTCTATCCTGGAATGCTGTAATTGTCTCGATATTGTTCACGACAATAGTGGGCGTCTCTTTTGGGATGTATCCTGCATATAAAGCCGCAAAATTGTCCCCCGTAGAAGCACTGAGATATGAATAAGTTTGGAGTTTCAATCTATGTATGAGGCATTTCCCGATGATGAATGGGTAGAAACGATGAGCAATTTGTTCACAAATAATTGCATAAATTCGGCAGATAATTTAGAATCGCTGATTAGTAATTGTCAACAAGGAGCATCACTATGGAAAGAAAAATTTCGCAAATCACCTATCAGGATTTTTCATCGCTTGTGCCGTCGCAGATAAAATCCGCTCTTTTGCCAATCGGCACGATGGAAGCGCACGGATGCACAAATATCGGCACCGATATAACAATCCCCGAATATATATCTTCTCGTCTTGCAGAAAAAATGAATATGCTAATCGCGCCTGCAATTCCCTATGGCGTGACGAAAACGCTGTTGCCATATCCCGGCTCGATGACAGTATCGGCGGAAACATTCGAATCCTACGCTACTGAAACGATTATTTCGCTTTTCCGCAACGGATTTAGTAATGTCATCGTTATAAATGGACACGGCGGGCATTATGAACCGCTGCAAAATGCTGCAAAAAATGCTTGGATGCAGACAAAAGGCAAAACGCTTATAATTCACTGGTGGGAACTTTGCGCACCTGTTACGCAAAAAATCTACAATCAGGTGGGTGGACACGCAGGATTAGATGAAACTGCGATGGTTATCGCATCCAACCCTGAACTTGTCAAACCCGAACAATGCGAAAAATTAAGAGCGTATCTTGTGCGGAAAGGGAGTTATCCATATCCGAATCCCGCACCTATATTGATATACAAAGATGGCGAAGGTGAGCCGATATTCGATGCCCAAAAAGCGCAGAAATACGCCGATGCTGTGATAGAATTCCTCGAAAACTACATCGGCGATATTCTAAAAAAGTGGGCGATGCACTTTGGCGATTGACTTTTGTGAAAAAACACTTGAAATTAAAATCGATAATTATAATATAACATAGTTAAGTTTAATATTTATGGTGGTGAATTATGTCCTTAAAGCCTTTTCGCATCAAATCGGTTCACTTTATTATTCTATCTAC
>JALTEE010000064.1 GCA_027007865.1 bacterium | reverse complement strand
CAATCATTCATCTGCTCGCTTTCCAACTCCTCGAAGAAATCGACGATGCCGTGTCCTGGACCGCCGATATTGCCGATACCCATCACAAAGAATTTCTCGCCGTCTGTCGCGCATATTTCTTCTGCAATTTTTTCGGGATTTCCATCGTGAATAAAACGAATTTTATCCCGTTGAATGCCCGCTTTTTGCATATTCTCCGCTATCGCTTTCAGCAATGCGCCCACGAGAATATATTTTTCCGCGGGCATTTTGCCCATCAGTTCACCGAGTTGCTGCGACCGTTGAATTCTGTCAGCTCGGGAATTGCCGATTATGACGAGTTTCTCGTCTGCACGAATTTTTTCGCGCAGCATTTCATATACCATAATCGTTGAATCGGGGTCGTTTGCGGCAAAGGCGTTTGCAAAGCGGATTATTTTACCCGAATGCCGGACGGTATATATTCGCAGAGCGCCCGGGTCGGGTGTGGCAGACCACATCGCACGCAGAGCGCTTTCTCTATCGATGCCAAAATGTTTTGCAACGGCGAGAACGAGTGCGACATTCTCTTTGTGCTCGATATATGAAAAATTTTCAATTTCCTCGTCGCTCACAGAATCGGGATTTGTGAGAACAAGTTTGCATTTTATAGTATCGGCGATTTCTTTGAGCAGCGGGAAAAGTTCCCTTTCGGCAGTGAAACAAATCGCATCGGGATTTTTGTTGCCATCGGGCATCACGGCAGCCATTGCTTTTGCGGCATCCCGCACTGTCGGTCCCATTACATCGAGATGGTCGGAACGGACATTTGTGAGAACTCCGACCGTTCCTTCGATATATTTTTGTTGCAATACCCACTGCATTTCTGGGTCGATTGCCATACATTCGGTTACGAGCGCCTGCGCATTCGATTTCGCCGCTTGCCGAACGACCCAGCGCTGTTCTTTAATATCTGCGGGACCGAGACGAATTATCGGTTCTTCGGTGCCGTCGGGGAATATAAATCGCGCATCTGTTCCCGTTGTTTTTGTAACTGTTCTAATTCCGCCTTCGCGGAGCGCAGCGCCGATGAGTCGCGTAACAGACGATTTCCCGCGACTGCCGTTGATGTGGACTCGTATAGGGATTTTCGAAAGATTTTGCCTATGAGCACGGTATTCGACGAGCCACCAAATAATTAGCGCCGCTATGAGTGCGGTTAAAATTATCTCCGCCATTTCACACCAACCTTGATAAGCGAATTTTTCACAATTGCATAAAGTCCAAAATCGGTGATGACAATATTTTGGGGTAATTTCTTAAATGCTGTCCAATCGAATGTTCCGTAATCGCATACATAAATCGAGTCGCCTGCGGCATAGGCGATGTTGCCATTGGAAATCCACAACTGGCGCACCGTCGGTGAAAGTTCGATTTTTGCATCGTGCTCGAAACCTGGAACGATAACCCTGTCGGGCTGCATCCATAGAATCGGCACATCGATCGACGATATGCTTCTCGGAGCAGTGCCGCGAATAGGCAAACAATTTATCAAATCCGTCCAATTTGCAAAACCGATGAGAACGGCATTTTCGAAATATGCACTTCTCCCCGTCGAGCGGACAATTTCGGCAGGGTCGCCGACGGACGAATATTTTGCCATTCGCTGCGAAAACTCGTCGTATAACCAAATATCGCCATCGGGCGTCACTGCAAGATTGTCCGAGCGGAGCATCAGTTCGATAGCGCCGAGATAGTTCAATCTGCGGTCGAATTTTTCTACGATATTTCGCTCACCGAGCAGCACATAGAGCCAACTGCCCGAAAATTCCATATCCGTAATTCCGCTCAACATTTCGCTGCTCGCTCGGGATGTGCTTTCCAGAATCGAATCGTTTGAAAAATGAAAAATTTCCGTCTGCGTTGCAGCATATACTCCGCCGACAAAATCCGATGTGAGCGCGACAGGCGGAGATTGAAACACGAATAGCGTCTCAATAAAAACTATGGCAGTTGCAAGTGTCATATAATAAACATTTTGAAAATTTTATTGTGGAGCAATATTATTCTTCAATTAATAATATATTGGGAGAATGTCAAATGTCAAACTCGAAACTTTGAACTCGAACTTCTATGCTTCACCGCTCTCTAATGTGATTTTTACTATTTCCGATTTAGAAAATGTTCGCATAGGTGGTCCCCATGTTCCAGTTCCCGATGTAGTGTAGATATACGACGATTTGTAGTGATAAAATCCATAAGGATAGCGATAAACGAGCATAAATATTTCTTTGAGTGGAGAAATTTGTCCCGCGTGAATATGTCCCGAAAGTTGTAAATCTATTCCCATTTCGACCGCTTTTCGAAATAGGGTCGGTCTATGATTGAGCAATATTGCGGGTTTCGAGCGGTCTAATTTTTCGATTGCTTTGAATAAATCGGCTCCACCACCGGAAAAAAACTTTCCTTCGGCATCATTAATGCCCACGAGTTGAATATCACCCGCTATCGTTATCATTTCATTTTGCAGAACTGTTATATTGCACTTTTTCGCTATGTTGAGAAATTTATCTAATCCCGCATAATATTCGTGATTGCCTGTAACTGCGAAAACACCATATTTCGAATGCAATTTTTGCAATGCATCGCAAAATCGTTCGTATTTGCTTATATCCTCGTCCAGTAAATCCCCCGTAATGACTATGATGTCAGCTTTTAGCGAATCTGTGATTTGCATGATGGATGCAAGATAATTCTTCGGCGTGATTATTCCCAAATGAATATCTGACAACTGAACGATAGTGAATCCCGAGAGATTTTTTGGCATTTTTTTAATTTTAACTACGATTTCCTTAAGCACGGGTTTTCCCGAAGCATTTATAATTGCATAAATTGTTGTTATTATTATCAGAAAGATTGCGAAAATAGTAATATTTTTTGAATATCGAGGCAGAATTAAGGTGGCGATGTTTTGAAATATCAGCACAGTGAAAGAAATGGACAATATTCCCAGCCAAATTGCTCCGATATATGAAATGATAAAAGCGGGCATCGTTCGCGATAAAATTTCTCCCGCTATGAATGTCGAGCCGAGCAATATTAGCGCGAGGATAAAGTATTTTCTCGTCTCGCTCGATAGTGCAAGTCCTTTGGAAATGCTGAAATATATGAACCAGTGCAGAAAAAAATAGATGGATAGCGCTATGAGAATAAATATGATTATCGAAATTGTCTTTCCCATTATTTCTATTTGTTTTTAAAAGTTGCTCGGGATATTTATTTCTTCATACAATTCTTTTCGCAACTGCATCGTTTTTTCGACTGCATTTTCAATCGGCACATCTTCGCGCGAGCGGTCTTTTCGTAAAAATATTTCGATTTTGCCTTCCGATATTTTTCTGCCGACAGTAATTCGAATCGGTATTCCGATGAGCTCTGCATCTTTGAATTTTGTTCCTGCGCGCTCATCTCGGTCATCGTAAAGAACATCAATTCCTTTTGCCTGCAATTCGCCGTATATTTTTTCTGCGACATCGACTACTTCGGATTTTGACACATCGAGAGCGGTAATTATTACTTCGAATGGCGCGATAGTTATGGGCCAAACGATACCGTTC
>JALTEE010000063.1 GCA_027007865.1 bacterium | reverse complement strand
GGAATATACATCCGATAAATCTCGATTTTTCTGGTCCATATTGGATGGAACTTTCGATATCGACAGATGGCGGAACGACTTGGGAAATTTTCTCACCGAGGGAGAAACTCGCACCTGTCAGCTTCGCGTATCGCTCGATTTATGCTGATACAGCGGATTATTCCACAGCATCAGCATCCTCTGGCGGTGTCCCAGCAGATGCCTATGTCGCCTTCCCTGATTCTTCCGCCCGCACAGAATGGACTTATACGGGATACTGGGAAGAAAAGCCGGCGGGGACAGATTCTTGGACAACTAAAACCTCTATGCCAACGGCAAGGGCTTACTTAGCCGCCGCAGTGGTGAATAACAAAATATACACAATCGGGGGATACGACGGTAGTAGCTTTGTTGCTACTAACGAGGAGTATGACCCGAGCACCGATACTTGGGCAACAAAAGCCTCTATGTCCACGGCAAGGCGAGATCCAGTAGCAGGAGTGGTTACCGGGAGAATTTATGTAATAGGAGGAAGGGACGGTAGTGGCTATCTTTCTACCAACGAGGAGTATGACCCGAGCACCGATACTTGGATAACAAAAACCTCTATGCCCACGGCAAGGCAAACTTTAGCAGCAGGAGTGGTTAACGGAAAAATTTATGCAATCGGAGGGTATAATGATAGCTATCTTTCCACTAACGAGGAATATGACCCAAGCGGAGATACCACAGGTGGCACGCCTTGGACAACAAAAACCGATATGCCAACGGCAAGGCGCGCTTTAGCAGCAGGAGTGGTTAACGGGAGAATTTATGCAATCGGAGGATACGATGGCAGCCTTCTTGCTACTAACGAGGAATATAATCCAAGCGGAGATACCACAGGTGGCACGCCTTGGATAACTAAAACCTCTATGCCCACGGCAAGGCAAATGTTAGCCGCCGCCGCAGACACTATAAATGGCAGGATATATGCAATCGGAGGGTATACTGGTAGCTATCTTTCCACTAACGAGGAATACACCCCTAGTAGAGATACCTGGGCAACAAGAGCCCCTATGTCGACAGCAAGGTATGGATTAGCCGCCGCCGCAGTAAATGGCAAGATATACGCAATCGGGGGATATAATGGCGGCGCCCTTTCCACCAATGAGGAGTACACACCGCCGGGTTTGGTTTTTTACTGGTTTCAAAAGGATTGAATGAAAAACTGGGTGCGAGAAATACTATTGTTGTGCATTTTTCTGACTTTGTCCTCGTGTGTAACAGACAGCAAACCGCTCGTAAGGGTAGGGAATGTTAAAATATACCGCGAAGACATAGAGTTGCGAAGAACTGCCTACGAAAAATGCTACGGAAATTCCAGTAAGGATAGCATAGAAGTTCTAGCTGAACTCATTAGAGACGCACTGGAAGAAGCGGTCTTGAAAAGCAAATACAATATCGAACCGCCCGAATCCATCTTGAAACAGAAAGCAGAGTGGATAGACGAAAACACAAGAGACCCGCAGACATTGAGTTGCATAAAATCGGTATATGGGAAAAATAAAAAAGCATATTTACGAAATGTGGTTAAACCAACATTGATAAACCCTAAATTGCATCAAATGTTTTCACAGGATACATCGATTCACAAGCAGGGGAGAGATAGTATATGGAATATGATGCAGAAAGTAAAAAATGAGCCCGCTCTTTTGCCGACTTTGGCAGGATATGATACATTCCGCATAGGACGAAAGCAGGATACGACACTGAAAATTTCAGGATATGAAATGCCAGTCGGGGAAAACCCGTTTATCGAAAAAGTATTGAAGAAATTAAAACCTGGCGAGCTGTGGGATAATATTGTCGAAGATGATTATTCATATAAAATAGTGCGGTTTCTCGGAGAAGACGATACGAGCTACATCTGGGATGGCGTCATTATCCCCAAGCATAATTTCGATGATTGGTTTAAAGATTATGCGACCAAACATATTAAAATTGAGATTTACGATGTGGCGATAAAAGAAGCATTTTTGAAAAAATATCCAAATTTATGGTGGAGAAATTTATTTATAGATTGATATGGGCAGTTGCTTGTTCATTAAATAAATGAACATTCCCCTCCAAAGCGGCTGCCCGAATTGAAAATAAGCAGAGCGAGGGCATAACCAAGCAGTATGTGAATATATTCAGACAGAAGATGCTCATATACAAGTTGTAGATAAGCAAATACTGTTTGTAGATGAGTATATACAATTGAGCATCTCCAAACAGAACGAACGCATATACAAGCAGAAGTTATGTGGAAACAAACGAAGACAGCGCAGAAACAGTTAGAACATTCGAAGAAACAAGCAGAAACCTCTCGGGAACAAACAGAACCAGGGAAGATCCTATTTGAAACTACGCAGGAACAAACAGAAACAATTGTAAGAAACGATAAATTTTTACCAGGCGAAATATGCGGCTTGACATCGGGCAGGCGATATTTTTATAAAGTCCGCGCCGCAAATGCTGCGGGAACGGGAGAATTTTCTGCTGTGGCAGATATGCGCTATATAAACAAATTGACAACTATCCCGCCAAGGACCTACCATTACCTTCCAATCGAACGCATTACTCATCAGAACGCTTATTCCAGCATCCTTTAACATTCTGTAATACGAGGAATCGATATGACCGAAGTCGTAAGAGCCTTCGTCCTGCCAGGCAAAGTTCAGGGAATCCGGTATATGCCATGCTCCTCCGCCGATACGGTATACACTATTTTTATTAGAACCGGAAGTAGCCCACATCGGATTATATAATGCGCCGGCAAGATACGGGTTCTTGTTCCGTATTATGCGCTGTGGATATACGGAAACCTCGTCTGTGGCGAATACACTCGATATAATCGTGATTACTATAAATAGTATAATCATTATTATCCTCCTATCCTAATATCAATAGTTTAGCAACATCGAAATTCTTTTTATCGGGTTTAATAAGATATATTCCCGGTGGGAAAAACTGTGTATTTATAGTATTTCTATCGGGTGATATTCGTCCCATAAATCTGCCCGTAATATCATAGATACGAGCATCGATAGAAGAAGCATAAACAGTAGCGCCTCGATATACAGGATTGGGATATAGTTTTATTCGTTCTAATGGTGAAATATAACCTTGTTCTCCAACTTGAAGTGTAGAATCTAATTCGAATATAAAAATGCAAGATGTATCAGCATATCCGCTAACCATAACATTATATAACCTACCATTAAAGTATGTGAGTTTGGAAGGACCACGAAACCTATTATCTTCTAATTTATAATATGCAGAAATAGAAAAAGAACAGGAACCCGATACATCTCTTATGATTATATAACCATTTCCGGGGTGCCTAATATCATGATAAACAAGATAATTATCGTAAATATTAAAATCTGATAAGCCGACTTGCCCCGCACCTAATGGAGAAGAAACAAATGAATCGCAATTCTCTAAATAAATCTTATTATCTGCAAAATAACCCGTAGAAAAATAATCGAAACCGATAAATATTTCATCGCCATTCACCGCAATTTCATCACATCTCGACCCCAGGAAAATAGTATCGTCGTCCCCGGAGCCGGGTTCATAG
>JALTEE010000062.1 GCA_027007865.1 bacterium | reverse complement strand
GTCGAATGGAGATGGGAAACCGATGTATGGGGCGACTTTTACTCTATAATCCAGAATAATCATAATGGATACACATTAGTAGGTGAGAATATTTCATACGGTCCTGGCGACCCAGGAGATGATAATATGAATATTTTTCTTACACAGTTTGATGACTCAGGAAACACCTGCGAATACGATTCCGACCGTGGTTTAGATGTTGGAACTATTTCTGATTTATCTATTTATGTGGTGGACACTATTTCTACAACGGATACCATAAATTTAATTGTAATGAACATTCCCGAGATGATGCTGAATATAAATGATGTTCCCCTTTCAGTAGTTGAAGTTTGCAGAGATACAATATATTATCCTCCCGATACAGTATGCCACGACACACTTTACCATCTTAATCCTGGCTGGAATTTAATAGGCGGACCTTTTGAAAACACATCCGCCGTAAGTATGTTCGGAGATTACAGCGATGTTATGCTGCCCGCTTTCGGATACGACAATGAAACCAGCTCATACTTTATAAGCAGTATTTTAGAATACGGGAAGGGATATTGGATACTCGCCCTCGACACAGTGGCAATCTGCGCCGATTCATCAACTTTTAGATAATTTTTAAGCTGTTCCATTAATATCCAGCTCCTGTATCGCTCCCATTTTGTTCGCTCAGATTCTGCCTCTCTGAACAGTGTATATAATCTTTGCGCAGATAAAAACCCCCTTCGTCGCTTCGCTCCTTTGTCCCCCTTATCAAGGGGGACAGAAACCGAGCGCAGCGAGGTTTCAGGGGGTCTATTTGTCGAAGCATCATATAAAAATTTCCCTGCGGGATTTTTGTTAAAAAATTCCGCAGGTGCTCAAAGTTTTTTGAAAGGGGTGTGGGGAAAGCGTTCCGCTTCACCATCCATGCCTTCGGCACTCGCAGATTTCGCTCCCATTCTGGTCGCTTAAATTGTGCCTGTCTGAACGACTTTAATACCGTGCCTAAGCAAAAATTACTCTTTCTCGAAAAAAGTTTCCCCCACAACATTCGAACAAGGGGTTGCAACCCCTTGTTCACATTCTACACTTTGTTCACATTTTTTTCGCTATTTGC
The DNA here is from genome assembly GCA_027007865.1 of bacterium. Taxonomy (GTDB): domain Bacteria; phylum UBP14; class UBA6098; order B30-G16; family B30-G16; genus JAGHAI01. Next base: position 2,516 of record JALTEE010000062.1, on the reverse strand, counting down.
GCGGCTATTTCTCGTTTTGCGATGTCTGCGTCTTTGAGGTCGCACGCCTTGATTAGTTTATCTACCGCTTTGTCGAGCCAGTTGTCCCATTTTTGTTGTGGGAAGAGCAGGAGCATTTCGTCGGTGATTTTATCTGCGATGAGTGCGATTTCCTGTGCGCGGGCGAGTCGCTGCTGCGAACTATGCACCCACGGCTTCAGATATCGTCCTGCGAGATAGCCGAGAATGAGCAGGATTATCGGGATGCCGCCGAGTTCGACGAGTTTTTCGATTAGTGCATTCATAAAAGAGCCTCCTTTTTATGTTGACTTTTTGTGATTTTGAGCAAGATTTTAGATATGAACAAAAATTCGAGAGAATATGCTGTTTTGACCTGTGATATAATTCGTTCGCGGCGATTCGATGCCAGAGAGTTATCGAGCGCGCTGCATTCGGTTCTCGATGAGACTAACAGGCGTTTTGCAGATTCTCTTCACCGCAAATTCGAAATAATGCTGGGCGATTCTTTTCAATGTGTGCTTTCGGCGCCTCGGTTATTTTTCGACATTTTTCAGCACATCGAGGAAGCGCTTTGGTTAGCAGGGGCGGTCGAATTCGGAGCGAAGGAGCCTGTTCTTTTGCGGTGTGGCGTCGGCTTCGGAAGGATTTCAAATCCCGATGCACCTTTGGGGGCAATGTCTGGCGAAGCCTTCTTACTGGCTCGTTCCGCGATAGACTCGATTAAAAAAACACACAGGCGGAGCGGAATCGCAGTCGACACTACCGATATTCGCACAGGTGCACTGCTTGCGGCATCGGCAAGATTATCATGCGCCATAAAATCGAGATGGACAATCAAACAGAGAAAAGCATTAAAATTATATCGAAAAAACCATTCCATAACAGAAACGGCGCGGCTGACAGGAACAACGAAGCAGAACATAGAAAAGATGTTTTCAACGATGAAATTGTGGGAAATCCTGGATTTCGAGGAAGCAATGAGGAAATTTAGCATATAGTCAACCACATAGGGTTGACACCGCATAAGTCAACCGTATAGGGTTGACACAAGAAACAAGTTCCACAGGGGCTTTTTGTGAATACTATTATTTTTGAAATAGTGATTTTTCTCATAGCCATTGTTGGTGGAGATTGGCTTATGAGATTTATGAAATTTGCGCTCAAAATCAGGCTTAAATCTGAGCAGAGCGATGGTAAGTCGAGTTCGATGAAGCTTTCCATAGCGATAGGATATATAGAGCGGGCGCTTATCTTTATTCTCGCCTTCAACGGTCATCCTGAAACAATCGGCTGGATTTTTGCCGCTAAGTCTATCGCTCGTTTTAAGGAACTCGAGAACCGCAGGTTCACTGAATATTATTTAATCGGAACACTTACATCGATATTTTGGGCGCTTTTGTGTGCAATTGCAGGCAAAAACCTCATCGCTTATCTTTCCACCACTGCCTAATCAACTCCACGCGGAAACCGGGGCAAAGTTTCGGTGCATATTCGTTGTGCCCGTGAATGTTTTCTGGTGGGATTTTGAATTCATCCATAAGTTGAGCGACGAGCCTTCTAAGAGATTCCAACTGATTCGGTGTGAACCACATTTCAGGCGCGCCGATGAATTTCGGATTGCCTACGAGACAAATTCCAAGCGAATCGTAGTTTTCGCCCTTTGTATGAGCACCTTGTTTCCACCAGGGGCGGCCGAGTTCCACCCGGCCATCATCTGCAGCGATATATTCGCCGAAAGGGGCTCGACTGCCATTGAGTATCACATAGTGATAGCCGATATCGGAGAACCCGCGTTCGAGATGCCATTTGCGAATAGTTGCGACATCCCCAAAATCGGATGCACTGCAGTGAACGATGACGCGCTTTATATCCCTTATTTCTCGTTTCGTTGTCACAATTTTCTCTAATATCGACAAAATATTTAATTTAATCAACAATTTTCGTGTTCCCCGTAAATCATCTTCCCACATCCCATTTCACATCGAAATTGCTCTTCCATATCGTTTTCACGCGTCCGTCGGAAAATGTTATTTCGATGTCTGCGGGATATGATTTAGGAGTGATATCGGTGTCCGATGTGGTCAGTGTCAGGCGCATTTTCCCGTTCGCTGCGTCGTATATATCGAGCGATTTTTCGATGATTGCGCTCGAAGAATTTTCCTGCTCTCGCGCAGTGAACTTTGCCGTTGCGTCGGTCAAGTCGACGACAGAACCGTCTGCATCGACGACGGAGATGTCCAGAGCAAGCGAATCGCCCTTAAACACATCGATAGATTTTTTACTTTGCCCGTCGAGCAGTGCATTCAATTCGTCCTCCGACAGCGTCAATATAAGCGGTTCGATATTTACCGCCTGCCACGAGCCATCGCCGTGTGAGGATGTCAGTTCGCTGTCGATTTCGCTTGCTGTGGGACGGCTCGTTATCGCATCATCGAGGTTGTTCACACCGGCAACTCCGCGAAAAGCAATTCCTGCAATATCCGCTTGGTCAACTGTTCCAGCCGTTGTAAATACGC
>JALTEE010000061.1 GCA_027007865.1 bacterium | reverse complement strand
TCCGTGAGATGCGATTTCGTGTCCTCGCCGAGCTATCTCTAAAATCAAATCGGGATAATTTTCCGCAACTTCGCCGAGCACAAAAAAAGTCGCATAACCAAAATTTTCTATAACATCGAGAAGTTTTAGTGTCGGTTCGATTACTCGGTGCTCCGAAAATTTATGCTGGCGATAGTCGAACCCGGGATATTTACCGTGATACCAATCCTCGATATCAACCGTTAATATGCAAAGATTTTTATCGCTATTAAGACTCATTTTAAAATTAACGCTCTGCGTGTAGTCATCCTCCCATCTTCGCCCGTAAATTTCACAAAGTAAATACCAGCAGAGCAATCCGGCAATTTAATTTTATTACTCGGCAATTCTCGTGATAAAATGTTTCTTCCCATAATATCGAAGACTTGCAATGTGCCTTTTATATGAGGTCTCGAAACAATTGTTCTCCCGATTACATAGAATATTTCATCTTCTTGGACTTTAAAATCTTTTTCATAAATTGCAGAAGTAGTATCCTCGATATACGAATATATAAAATTTGGAATAACATCATAATAGGCATTCTTTAACCCGCTTGTCCAATCTATTACAATCGAATCGATTATCGCCGGACGAAGATTTCCTAAACCGAAATGCACACGATACGGATTTTGTGATGCGTATCCGTGGTTCGAACCGACCTGTCTCGTGAAATGCATATCATCGGCAAAAACAGTTATCTTCGTCCCAACAGCATCTTTGGGTGAATATATTCCCTCTACATCGATTTCAATCCACGAATTGTTGTTCAGCTGGATATTCTTCAACACGCTTTTGGGTCCGTTTTCCCAACGAGAAATTACGATGTCCAGAAAACCGTCCTCATCCAAATCGACCCATGCTGCACCACAAGCGTTTGAAATTGTATCCAATCCTTCTAACGATGTTACATCTTCAAAATGAGTGCCATCGATGTTTCTATATAAAAAACTTTCGGAAGTCTGCGAAACTAATAGGTCAAGCCATCCATCGTTGTCGTAATCGCCCCAGTTGCACCCGCCGAGACCACTCGATACATCCGTTATCCCGAGTTCTTCGCCGACTTCGACAAAAACACTGTCATCGTTTCTGAATATGTTCGGTCTGCCCTCAATGCTAACAGCCAAATCCATATCACCGTCATTATCGAAATCCGCCCAATCGTGTCCAAATGTATTGGATACCGTATTCAAATAAAAATTCGAAAATGTTCCGTCACCATTATTATGGAATAACCTGACATAGTGTTCATTTCCCGATATCGAAATGTCTGTCCAGCCATCGCCATCGAAATCCACCGTAGATGGCAAATCGTTTCCATCTTCGATGCCATCGAATCCCGCAGGAATTGTAATGTCTATTAGAGAAGTTCCATTGTTATGAAAGAGTTTTTTGACAGCGTGATATCTTCCCACAAAGACATCGATTTCCCCGTCTCTATTGTAATCCAGACAAGTTGTGCCTTCGCCTTGGTCGGGAACATCGAATCCCCAAGCAGATGTAATATCTGTAAAAACAGCGCCATCGTTGCGATAAAGCATCGAAGGAACATATAAAAATGCAGCGAACGCATCGAGGTCAGCATCGTTGTCGATATCGAGAAGCGTTGCTCCCCGCGTGTATCCCGCGTCAGGCAGCGACCAACTGACCTCCGAGAAGTGAAACGGAGAATCCGCAAGAAACAACAGCACACCAAAATCCCTCGCTGTGAACATTAGGTCGAACAAACCGTCGCTATTTACATCGCCCACTTGAACTCCGGAAGTCGAATTAAACACATCGAGCCCCGCTGAATCTGTATGGCAGATAAAATCACTCCAGAGAGGAGCAAGCATTACAAAAAATAACACTAATACAAACCACATCCATTTCATTTTCTCCCTCCTTTTCGTTTTTTTCTGCCCCAACTCATCTCGGTTTTTGTTTCGCTATCCTTCGATTCGATTTCAGCGTTTTGTATTCGCTCCGATTTTGCAGGAATTATCGTACTATCGGCATTTTGCGATTTCGGAGTATCCGCCGGTTTTTCATACCTTTTTTTCTCGTGTTCGTGCGGCTTTCTGTCTCTGTGCGGTGAATTCCTTCTCGGCTCTCTTTGTGGTTTTCTATCTCTATTATCTGTTTTCCGGTAACTACTCGCATTTTTCTTAAAAGCGGGTTTCTGTTCGGGAACGGTTCGTTCGTGCCGATGAGATGTTTTTTCGATGCGGTTGATTCTGTCGCGCAATCCTTCAATCATTTCGCCAAGGAATCCACCGATGAGCAAAAGAAGTCCGATATTAGCGAGCATAGCGATGAGCGTTAGCAGCGGTCTAAATCCGATGCCGTAGCCGTATCGCAGCACCAGTGCGATTATTCCAATTACGAAAGCGAGCGCGAAAGTGAAAATTCCTGCGGTTCCAAAAAATAGCATCGGTCGGCGGGCGAATGTGAGTTGAAACCAGACGGATAGCATATCGAAAGTTCCGATAAAAATTCTTCCTATGCCGCGGTATTTGGATTTTCCACGAGTTCGCGGGCGCAATTTTACGGGGTGTTCGGTGATTTTGAACCCGTTTTTGTGCGCCCAAACGACGATGTATCTGTGCCAGTCGGGACGGAACGGTATCGCTTCGAGAACTTTTCTGCGCATCGCTTTCATCGCATTCATATCGCGCACGGGAACACGAAATAGTTTTCTGCCGAAGAAATTGTAAATCTTCGATACGAACGGTTTTTGATATTTCCCGACTTTGTATCCTGCGACGAGGTCTGCGCCAGCGTCGAGTTTTGCTATCATCGGCGGAATGTCGTTCGGGTCGAACTGCAAATCCGCATCGAAGATGACGATGTATTTCCCCTCGGCAATGTCCAGCCCGCGCTGAACGGCGAATGTTTTCCCCTTGTTAGCGCTATATGACACAATTTTCAAAAATTGGAAGCGCTTTTTCAATGCCCTTGTTCGCTCCGCTGTCTTGTCCGTCGAGCCGTCATCGACGATTATCAATTCCATCCCGTAGCGCACTTTTTTCCGCAAATCATCGAACGCTTCGACCAGCGGTATAATGTTGTCTTCTTCATTGTGTGCAGGCGAAATCACCGACAACAGCACATTTTTTCTCTCATCCATAATGTCTCCAATGCAATCACTCGAATGCTATTCGTTTGTTCCAATAAATTTTGCGATGTTTTCATAGTTCAATCGATTGCTTCGTTGCAAAATTATATTAAAAAATCGCTCTCCCATCGTGCTTCTTTCACTGTCCATAATTCCCGCTCTCGCCGGGATTTTCGCTCTCAGCGGCACTTGTGCGGTGATGAAATCGAAGTTCGGCGAAAGGTCGAGTGCAAAATCAAAATTTTCCTTTTTCACAGCATCTATAATCCTCTTCGATGCGTTGCCGAGCGTCGTAATATCGCCATCGGTGAAAAATAATTGTTCTTGCGACCATTCTTGTGCAAATTCGAGCGGCGCACCTATGGACAGCACAACGATTTTCTTATTCCCGATTGAAAAAAGAATCCTCTCGCGCCACCTACGAACAAGTTTCATCGCCGACGCATCTCTCGGTAATATCAGCAGAACTTTCTTGAACCTGTTCATCATCTGCGGAAAAGTAAATTCCACACTGCGAT
>JALTEE010000060.1 GCA_027007865.1 bacterium | reverse complement strand
CCCTGGTGTTACCAATGCTTGGGTGCAACCGATTAAAACACGTATTGATATGCTTTCAACAGGAAACGCGATTTGAAATTAGGTGGGTGATTAAAATGAAGCATATAAAAATACTAATGCTTTTTTTGATGCTTTCATCTGTGAGTTATTTATCAGCGGTTGAATTTGAAACATATTTTCACGACATTAAAGACTCGACAGAAATTGTATTTGTTATGGACACATCGGCTTCACTATTTACTATACTTCCTGGTCTTGTAGGAAGTGCCCGGGATTTTATGGATGCAGTCGAGGATTCTGGGTACTTCTGTAGATTTGGTGGGGTAACCTTCGCAGATGGCACGAGAATGTGGGATTTCAACGACACCCTGCCGGGATACCAGATGACATCCAATAGCGATGATTTTATGTATAAACTTACTAATGCTGGCTCTATGGGAGGTGGAGACTACCCCGAATGTGCTATCGATGCTATGTACGACGCAGCATGCGAATATGACTGGACGGAAGGGACCTTACGAATTTTGCTTATGACCACAGATGCACCCTCTCACTACCCTGATGACGGCAGCCCATATTCTGATGTGACCGATGATGAACTGGAAGATTTCCTGCTTGATAACGGGTTTATACTATACACAGTGCTGGCAGACAGTTTCCCTTATGATAGTCTTCTCCTCGGATATCCCAATGACTCAGTCTACTTCCACATCTCCGATACCACCGGAGGACGAAGATATGGTCCAGAGACTGACTGGGACACTGTTTTCACTGATATTATTACCGACATTTCGGCGTTATATCGCATCGGGCTTCGCATAAGCGGACTTTCTGGACACGAACTATATGAAGTGGAAATAGTTTGCCCAGATGAGTTCAGCACAGTTGCTTCAAATATAATTGATCTCACTGACGAAAGGTATGTTGGCGTTGATGAGATATATGTCGCATGGGTAATGAGATTTAGCTCGATTGCCTATTCAGCAACAATGCTTCCCGATTATGCCACATTCAGTTTTATCCTGCAGACCTCTGAAGGCGAGTTCACATATGATGAAACTATTGATTACACCCCACCTGCGTTAGTATATGAAAAAACATTAAGTAATCCAAAAGAAATTTCGATTCACACCTCGCCGAATCCGTTCAATACATCGACATCTATCGAGTTCTACATTCCCGAGCAGGGACACGCAAAACTCGAAATCGTGGACATCGCAGGACACACGGTAGCGACACTGCTCGATGACGATGTCAATAGCGGAAGTTATGTCTCCGTGTGGAGTGCAAAGGATGTTCCGAGCGGAGTGTATCTCGTAAAACTGAACTGGAACGGATTTACCGCATCACAGAAACTACTGCTGACGAAGTAAGCGGATAATATTCCGGGGGGTTCCGCCATTTAGGAACACTCCCTATGGGCAAGAGCCCGTCCCGATTGGAAAATATCGGGGCGGGTTTTTTTATTTGTTTCCTACAAAAAACATTTTGATTGACATTCATTATAATTGCATTAGAATTCGGGCTATTTGGAAAATGAAAATATAGCAGGAGAAACAAGATGCGTAATATTACTATTTTTACACTGGCACTTATGCTCGGTGTAGGAGCGTGCGGAGCATTGGAGTGGACATACGGCGGGAGCGAAGATGATGAAGGCTACTCTGTGGTGCAAACAGCCGACGGTGGATATGCGATTGCTGGATATACAGATTCGTTCGGTGCTGGAAATTCCGATGCATATCTTATAAAAACAACCGCTACGGGCGATACCCAATGGACACGCACTTTTGGCGGAAGCGATGATGATGTAATTTATTCTATGGCACAGACCTCCGATGGCGGTTACATCCTCGCTGGATGGACAGGCCCTTATGACGCACATGATATCTATATTGTCAAAGTTTCGGCGACTGGCGATGTTCAGTGGACAAAAACCTATGGCGGTGCCAGAAATGACGAGGCTAATTCTGTTGTGCAGACCTCCGACGGCGGATATATCGTCGCAGGATTTTCGGAATCTTTTGACGAAGGCGCATGGGGCGATGTCTATTTATTAAAATTAAATTCGTTGGGCGATACCGTATGGACGCGCACTTATGGTGGAATTGATGTAGATATCGCCTATGCGATGGCGCAGACCTCCGATGGCGGATATATACTCACCGGCTACACGAACTCCTTCCCCGGAGGAGATATATATCTATTAAAGATAGCACCGACCGGCGACACGCTCTGGACAAGAACTTATGCAGGTGATGTCGCTTATGCTATCGCACAGACTTCCGATGGTGGATATATTATTGCTGGTTGGATTGATTATCTCGATTATGATGTTTATATTATTAAGACTACAGCAACAGGCGATACCCAGTGGACAAAAATATACGGTGGCGTCGATGAAGAGGAAGCCTATTCGATAGCGCAAACATCGGATGGTGGATATATACTGGCTGGATATACATCGTCCTATGGCGCTGGCGATGATGATGTTTTCGTTTTAAAATTGGATTCGTCCGGAGATACTCTGTGGACACGCACTTTCGGCGGAACTGAATGCGATTGTGCGCAATCAGTCGCACAGACAACCAACGGCGGTTATATTATCGCCGGATATACCGAATCTTTCGGCGCTGGTGGAACAGATGCATTCCTCGTTAAAACCGACTCGATGGGTTATGCTGCAATCGACGAATTGCCGACTTCGCAACCCAAAAATTTTACTCTCAATACATTCCCAAATCCATTCAATTCATCGTGCGCAATCGCCACATCCACAAATGCGGATGTGAAAATATACGATTTACGGGGGAACCTGGTAGGGGCGAACCCGCGTGTTCACCCTGATGTTGTGAATGCACAAAAAGGGCAGACACATGAGTCTCTCCCTACAAGCCACACATTCATTTGGTCCCCCGACAAAAGTATTACATCCGGAATTTATTTTGTGCAAGCAAGGACAAAACACGGGATGACAACAACAAAACGAATTGTGTATTTGAGATAATATTTGCAATTAACCCAATCTGTATCTCTGCTCGCTGAAACAAATGGCAATAGTGGAACACTCGGGGAATAGGAGGTGTATGCTGGGTTAATGGTCAAGCGGAACGCTTGTTATTTTATAATTAGAACGGGAATTTTCGATTTTCTGATTACCTTGTCACTGACACTTCCGAGTAAAAATTCTGCGGTTTTGCCTCTGCCACGAGTGCCCATCACAATGCAGTCGATATTTTCGGTTTCTGCGATTTTAATTATTTCTTCTGCTGGCTCACCAAAGAAAACTTTCGTAGTGATTTTATTACGATTGTATCCTTGCGCAAACAATTCATCGACAATCGAATTCAAAAATCCTTCTGCTTGGCGAGTGAATTCTTTTCGTATTTCATCGCGAATATGTTCCAGTGATATCGAATAAAATCCTTCGAGGTTCGCAGCAGCATCGACGGAATGTTTATCGACAATGTGAACGATGACAATACTTTGCGAACCACATTCGTTATCGAGTTTATCTATTACTTTTAACACATCCTTCGACGACTCTGAAAAATCGGTTGGGAAAAGAATCTTCTTAAACATTCTTACCTCTTGAATGGTAATTTTAGTCAATATAAATGAAACCGATATTACTGAAAG
>JALTEE010000059.1 GCA_027007865.1 bacterium | reverse complement strand
CTCCAGAAAAACGATAAAACAGTCGGAACATATATCAATATGGCAGAAAGATTATTTATTTTAAAACAAATAAGACCTTTTACATTATCATCGAGAGTAGCATTGCGAAAAGCCCCCAGAATTTTATTCTCGGATTGTGGACTCGCAAAAGCATTTGCGGGTGAATACAAAGTCTCAGATGGAATCGCATACGAGCAAGCCGTCGGCGCTGAAATATGGAAAGCAGGATATGAAATCCGTTACTGGCGAACAAAATCGGGCGCCGAAATCGATTTCGTTATCGGTGAAAATCACATTCCTGTCGAAGTTAAAAAAGGCTATCGGGGATACAAAATCACCCGCGGTTTTCGCAGCTATATTTCGAAATATTCTCCTACGCTCGCTTTTTGGCTGCAGCCCGGCAAACCACAAACTATAAAAATCGAAAATACCGATGTCTATATTATGCCTGCTCCGATGTTCGCTCTCGGACTGCAAACCGAAACTTTCTAAAAAATTATTGAATAACTCGTGCAATAATAAAAATCGAAAGGGCGAGGCGAACCCCGCCCATTACAATCTTCTTTTCATCGAAAAACAGATAATCTACGGAATTATCCCAGATTCTTGATGATTCCGTGAGCCTGTTTTCCATTTCGGACTTCGAGTGCATATTCACCGAGAATTTTTCGCGCAGTAAAATCTGCGCCTGTCGGTGTCGCGTCGAAATCGCTCAATGCACGGTTCTCCATCGGGACGAGAGCGAGTTTCCTCGTGTCGAGGAACATCACCTTGTCATCGGGGAAATTGACATCGACGACAATCGTCTCTATCATTCCGAGCGGCAAATCTCCGACGAACTCGTAGACCGCCGAGCCCGAGCGCGTATCGGTCATTCTCGTTCTGACAATCGGCGCTGAACCGGATGTCAAATTGAACGATGAGATTTTCCGTGCCTGCTTCGTTCCCGCGAGGATGAGATTCGGCTGCCCGCCGTCCTTTGCTATTTCTTCGAGCAGGTCGTTCATCATCGTCGTTGTGAGTTCTGCGGCGCTCGCATCTTTCACATTTCCGCCGGCAACATCGACATAGTAAATCACGCCGCCCATCGTTCTCGGAACGCTCGGGTCCGATGTATCGGCATATCTGCGTCCGAAAAGCGCGCCGTGATTGATTTCCATCTCGAGTTGAATCAATCCGTCCCGAACACCTCTATCGATAAGGTCTTCAAATACGAGATGGCGCGAACTTTTTGCGGTGTTGGACACGCGAATCGTTCTCGTGAAAATCTGCGTATAGTTGTATTCCACGCCGGGTTCTTCCCAAGTATCGTCGCCTGCTTCGCTGCCTTCCGCTGCGGGAATGTAGAGAATGCGAACGACAGTATTATCGTCCATTCCGACGGCAGTTGTTCCGCCATATCCGCGGGTTACAGTGAGGTCGTTTGTGGCGATGGCGGTTACTTTCATTTGCTCATCGTATCCGACGAAGCCGATTATCATTCCCACCTTGAATTTGCTGCCATCATCCACGGTGATTGTGGTGTCTGTGTCTAATATGGCACCGTTCAGCGCATCTTCGGTGGGCTGGATAACATCCTCAACCCACTCGTGCTTGTAGTTTCTAGCGACACCGACGATGGGAATCTTGCTCAAAAATGTCGGTGAACCCGCAATTATCGTCGCAAAGACATCCGAAAGGTCTCTACGAAGGTTCTGAAACGAATAGGTGGTAAGCATAAAAACCTCCTTTAATGTGTGATAGTTTGCAATAAAAAAGGCGACCCGCTCGGGCGGGACGCCGAAATCCAAATGATTATACCACTCAAACCTATTTTCTTCTCATTGCGCGCAGCAGCGCCAGCGCATCTCCCGATGCAACAGCACGGCTTTTCCTATCGCTCGGAACGCCCTGGTCGGTCGTCAGCGGACTGCGCTTCTGTGAAAATTCCGGATATTCCGCAAGAATTTTCTGTGCGATTTTCAACGCTGTGTTGTCGTCGAGCGTTTCGTCCGCCGCATCGATTCCTGCGAGTTTCGCCGCTGCATCGAGTCTGTCGGAACGAATTCCGCTTTTTTCGGCAGCGCGCTCGAAAACGCGACGGTTGCGCTCCTGTATCAGAAGTTGCTCCGCTCTCTCGACTCGCTCTACCAATTCCTGATAATCGTCATCGGCAACATCCTCGTCTATCTCAGATTCGGATTCCGGCTCTTCAACATTGCCAAATTCTTCATTCATTTTTAGTCCTCCTCAATATTAGTATTTTTCCACCAATTTTTTGTTCGCTCCCATCGCTGCTGCGCTTCCTGCTCGGAAAGTTTGTATCGGCGCATCAGATAATCCACAGGCGTTGCGAGTTTATGCTCGAACATAAATTTCCACTCGGCAACCTCTTCCGATGTGGGCTTCGGCAGCGAAATGTCGTTCACAGATACCTGTAAATGTGCATCGTCGGGAAATCTCACTCCTCGAAATCTATGCCCTACTGGCAGAAACGGCGAATGATAGTTCCACACTCGCTTGATAATCTCGAAAAGTTCCTCTTCCGCATCCTCGTAGAAAGGCAGTTCATTTTCGCGGGATTCGAGCAATTTTAAATTTTCCATCACGAGAGCGAAGCCCGATTTAACTTCGCCTTGCAGCGAAAAGTCTGCGCTGCCGATGCCGTATGCACGAAAGATTCTTATTATTTCGTGTTCGAGCAGTTTTATCAATTCTGCGATTTGTGGATGCGGCGTCTCGAAGCGAAAATCGGGTTCCCCTTGCTCGCCGACATTGCCGAGCGGAACGACAATCGGCTTCCCCGGCGAAACGGTTATCCGTTCGGCTCCGCGATAGCCGACAAGAACAGGCACAGAAAAACTTTGCATCTTAACGATGTAGTTTAGTTGTGTTAATTTCAGATTTATATTGTCCTGCGCAATAATTATATCGTCACCGCCGGGAACAAAAAAACCATCGAGCGGCACTTGATTGCAGAAACGCACAAACGGCAGGACTCCGTATGGATTTATCCCATCGGGATTGCCATCGATGTCCAAAATTTCTCCAGTCGGCGTCAGGCGGAGATATCTTTTGTTGTCCCAGTAGTGAATTATCACCTGGAGCAGATTTTTAGTCGATGTTCCATAAATAGGCATCGTCGTTTGGGTTGCGGGACGAATATACGCGATTCCGTCCGCCTGCGACGGGTCGTCTTCGTTCTGAACAACATCTATCAAGTTTGGCGTAAGAACATCCAATTTTATAGCGCCATTTCGGAACGATGGCTTCACCAGAACAGTTCTGCACAAATTAACCATTCTGTTCACTGTTTTCATTATCGCATCGTATTGCGATGTGTTTTGAATGTCCTGCCACAGTTGCTCGATTTCGGGTTCGATTTCCGAGCCGTCTTCCGAAACGATTGTTCTACGTGCACCAGAGCGATACACCATCGATGTTTCGTTCACAATCGGCTTTACAATGTTGAAGAAATGCGGCTGCACGGCGAGCGGGTCGGCGTGAGCGAACTGTTCCGAAATCGATTCGAGCAGATATGGCAACTGCCTATCGTGGTAGTAATCGAGCCGCTTTTCAATGTTTCGCTTAAAATCTTCCGCCGCCGCACGACGGGCAGAGAGAAGCAAATTCCCTATTGTCTGTTCGACGGGAGTCATTATAAA
>JALTEE010000058.1 GCA_027007865.1 bacterium | reverse complement strand
CTATGGCACGGATAGGAGTTTTTATCTGTCATTGTGGCAACAACATTGCGGGCGCAGTCGATGTATCTTCGCTTGTAAAACAAGTCGCGAAACTTCCCGATGTTGTTTTTGCCACAGATTACAAATTTCTTTGCTCTGCCCCGGGACAACAACTTGTGGCGGATAGCATAAAAAAATACAATCTTGACGCCGTTGTCAATGCGCACTGCTCACCGACGCTACACGAAAAGACTTTCCGTAATGTCGCTGCAAAAGCAGGTTTAAATCCGTATCGTCTCGAAGTGGCAAATATACGCGAGCAGGTATCGTGGCCACACTGGCACGAAAAAAAATTGGCGACAAAAAAGGCATTCCTCGTAATTCGCCAAACGGTAGAAAAGGTCAAGCGGGACACCGTATTGGATGATATAAAAATCCCCGTTACACGCAGAGCAATGGTTATCGGTGGCGGAATTTCAGGGATGCAATCTGCGCTTGATATCGCCGATGCAGGATACGAAGTATATTTAATTGAGAAAAGCCCATCCATTGGCGGAAAGATGCTTCAATTGTCCGAGACATTCCCGACTCTCGACTGTCCGCAATGTATCGCTACGCCGAAGATGACCGATGTAGCAAATCATCCGAATATAAATCTATTGGCATACTCGGAGGTTGAAGAAGTTGGCGGCTATATAGGCAATTTCAAGGTTAAAGTTCGCCGCAAAGCCAGTTATGTCGATGCGGAGAAATGCACCGGCTGCGGCGAATGCTATGTAAGTTGTCCTGTGCATAATCAGCCACAAATAATCGCTCCGCCAAAGTATAGTCAGCAGATTGCGCCCGAATTCATCGAAAAAATCGAACCGATAGTGTCTCCGCATATCGGCGATAAATCTGCTCTGGTTCAGGTGCTGCTTGATGTCAATGCAATATTCAATTATCTTCCTGAGGATGCGTTGAAATATGTCAGTGAGAAATTAAATGTGCCATTATCGAAAGTCTATGAAGTTGCTTCATTTTACACTGCATTTAGCCTCGAACCACGAGGCAAACATATTGTAAAAGTTTGTATGGGCACGGCTTGCCATACGAGAGGCGGGCCGCGAGTGTTAGACGAAGTCGAGCGTCGGCTAAAAATCAAGAGTGGTGAAACAACACCCGATATGCGATACAGCCTCGAAACAGTCAATTGTTTGGGTGTTTGTGCGTTGGGCCCTGTCGTTACAATCGATGAAACATATTATCATGCCGACCCACCCGATGTAGTGAAACTTTTTAATAAGTTCGAGAAAGAGGAGGGTGAAAATGATTAAGTCCGCAGAAGACCTGAATAAACTCGCGGAGAAGTTCGCGCAAAAAAGAGCCAAACAAGAACGACTTATTATCGTTTCAGGAGGAACCTGTGGCGAAGCGCGTGGCTCTAAAAGCGTCGTTTCCGCATTCCGCAAAGAATTAGAGGATAGAAAACTTAACGATAAAGTGCATTTGAGACCGACAGGATGTCTGGGATTTTGCGAACGGGAACCAATCGTAATCATCGAACCCGAAAAAATATTTTATACCTCGGTTTCTCATAAAGATGTGCCAAAAATCATCAATGAGACGATAGAAAAGCACAAGATTGTCGAAGAGTTGTTATATACCGACCCAATAACAAACAAAAAATGCATGACCCACGATGATATTCCGTTCTATGAAAAACAACAACCATTTATTTTCGGGAATAATGTCAATCTCACCCCAACTTCCATAGATGATTATATAGCCATTGGTGGATATACAGCACTTGCAAAAGCTTTATCAATGGACAGGGATGCTATAATCGACGAAGTATTAAAATCGGGGTTGCGCGGCAGGGGCGGTGGCGGTTTCCCTACGGGCATTAAATGGAAATCTGCTCGGCAAGCGGAAGGAGATATCAAATATGTTATCTGCAATGCCGATGAAGGCGACCCTGGCGCATATATGGACAGAGCGTTATTGGAAGGCAATCCCCATTCGATATTGGAAGGAATGATTATCGGTGCTTATGCTATCGGTGCAAATGAAGGATACATCTATGTTCGACAGGAATATCCGCTCGCCTGTGAAAATTTCGGTATCGCCATGGAAAAAGCCAGAAAATATGGCTTGTTAGGAAAAAATATTCTCGGTTCAGGTTTCGATTTCGACATTAAGATAAATCGTGGTGGCGGCGCATTTGTCGCGGGAGAATCATCCGCTCTGATGCGTTCCATTGAGGGGAAAGCCGCTGTTCCAAGACCGAAGCATGTTCACGCAACTCAAAAAGGGCTGTGGGATAGACCGACGGTTCTGAACAATGTCGAGACTTGGGCAAATGTTCCGCTTATTATAAATAACGGTTCCAAATGGTATGCGTCCATAGGAACGGAGCGTAGCAAAGGAACAAAAATTTTCTCACTTGTTGGAAAAGTTAACAATACGGGACTTGTCGAAGTTCCTATGGGAATAACACTGCGTGAAATTGTGTATGATATCGGTGGTGGAATCAGAAATGGGAAAAAATTCAAAGGTGTTCAAACTGGCGGTCCATCCGGTGGAGTGTTGCCAGAAAGCCTTCTCGACCTGCAAGTCGATTTTGACAGTCTCAGCGATGCGGGGTCTATGATGGGTTCTGGTGGAATGATTGTTTTCGATGAAGATAACTGTATGGTTGACATCGCCAAATATTTCATCAGTTTTTTAGTGGATGAATCCTGTGGGCAGTGCACTCCTTGCCGCGAAGGATTGGTTCAGATGCGCGAAATACTCAACGATATTTGCGAAGGCAGGGGCAAAATGGAGCATCTCGATATGCTCGAAGAACTCGCCTGGGGCATTTCGCAGACATCGCTCTGCCAACTCGGTAAAGCAGCACCGAACCCGATGTTGTCGACATTAAAATATTTCCGAGATGAATATATAGCACATATCGAAGAGAAACGATGTCCTGCTGGTGTATGCAAAGCATTGGTAACATATACGATAGATGCTGAAAAATGTACCGGATGCACACTTTGCGCAAAAAAGTGTCCAGTAGGAGCAATTACAGGCAAAGCAAAAGAGGCTCATGTTATCGACACGGAAAAATGCGTGAAATGCGGTATGTGTTACGATGTTTGTAATTTTGATGCGGTAAAACGAATATAATGTAAGTAAAGAGGAGTTTTCGATGGCAAAACTAATAATAGACGGAATAGAGGTCGAGCCTGACCCTAATAAAACTGTGCTCGAGGTTGCGAACGAATTGGGAATAGAGATTCCCACTCTTTGCCACCACAAAGCGCTTTCACCATCTGGCACTTGCAGATTGTGCGTTGTAGAGACAATTTGGAAGGGACGTTCTACACTCAAAACAGCGTGCACCTATCCTGCATGGGAAGGCGAAATTCGCACAAATTCACCTGTTGTCAAACGCGCCAGAAAATTTATACTCAAACTTATGCTTGCCGCCGCTCCCGAAGCAGAAGATATCCGTGAACTCGCTGCAAAATACGATGTATTCGATACGGAATATAAAAGTCGCGAGAGCAACTGGAATAAGAAATGTATAATGTGTGGATTATGCGTTCGCACCTGCGATGAAATTATGAATATAAGTGCTATCGGTTTTGTCGGCAGAGGAGAACACCGCCGTATTGCTACACCTATGAAAGAATATTCTGATATATGTTCCACCTGCGGAGCATGTCAATTCGTATGTCCAACAAATGCCATCAAAGTCTCCGATTGGACAGACCGACCTATTCATCCCATACCGTCAGAGTTCGACCAAGGATTAGTCGATAGACCCGCCATCTACATTCCTTTCCCGCAAGCCGTGCCGAATACTCCTGTTCTCGATGATACGAGCTGTATGCACTTCAAAAACGATGCCTGCGGAGTATGTTCCGCTGTTTGTCCAACCGATGCGATAGATTACAAACAGGTCGATAAAATCGAAGAATTAGATGTTGGAGCGATAATCGTTTCTACGGGATTCGAACTTTATCCGCTTAAAAAGATTCCCGAATATGGCGGCGGAGAAATTCCCGATGTAATAGATGCGCTTACGATGGAGCGTTTGCTTGCACCAGCAGGACCGACAAATGGCATTGTCAAAAGACCTTCCGACGGGAAAATTCCCAAATCTATCGCATTTGTTCACTGCGTTCGTTCACGAGACCCCGAACACGGTGTTCCATATTGTTCGAGAATTTGCTGTATGTATCTCATTAAACAAGCGATGCTTTATAAGCATGCCGTCGAAGATGGACGCGCATACGACTTCTACATCGACCTGCGAACAAATGGAAAAGGCTACGAAGAATTTTATCAGCGTGCGCAAGAAGAAGAATGGGTGACATTTATTCGCGGCAAACCCGCGCGAATTATACAAAATGGCGACAAAGTTCAAATCTGGTCGACAGATACGCTATCAGGCAGACAGGTAAAACTCGATGTGGATATGGTTGTTCTCGCTCCTGCTATGATTCCAAGCGAATCGGGGCTGAAACTTTTGAAGACTCTACGCCTTGCAACCGACGAATATGGCTGGATAAAGGAGCAGCATTTAAAACTCCGTCCGCTCGAATCTATGACCGCTGGAATTTTCATCTCGGGAGTCGCTCAGTATCCAAAGGATATCACAGATACTGTCGCTCAGGCATCCGGTGCGGCAGCCAAAGTTTTGGATATGTTTAGTCAGCCAGAATTAGTTCGTTCACCGACCATCGCTCATGTTGACCAGGAAATTTGCGCAGGTTGCGGATACTGCGAAAAGGCGTGCGCATACGAGGCAATCGCTGTCGACCCCGTTAAACATATTGCTGTTGTGAATGAAGCACTTTGCGAAGGCTGCGGAGCTTGTGCTGCTGCTTGCCCATCTGGCGCCGTACAGCATAGCAATTTCTTCAAAAACCAGATATTAACTATGGTGCTTGAAGCAACAAGAAAATATTCATAATGACTCCTGCAAAACAAGGAAAAACACTCACTGTCATTCCCTCGCTCGACGGGGGGAAAAAACGATGCTGCTGCCTCGCCGTGGCGGGAAAATCGGACAATTACATTTTTGCAGAGTTCATAATATTCATAATGAAAGTAGATAATGTTATGGCACGGTTTTGCATCCGTCCGTTGTGAATAGTGAATTGAGCGTTATTATAACGGCATCTCCGTTCGCCCAAGAGCCGAATGTCGTTGCCATAACGGTATCGCCAAAAAATTATGTAGAATGCGGGCAGTGCAATCGTATCGCTCGTGCCATAAGTATGTCCGATTATTCCCGTAAAATATACTCTTGTCGTATCGATTGTTGCGCCCGTGGAATCCCACATTCCAAAAGTAAGTCCTTGCGTGGAACAAGCGCTCCAAAAACCGAAACTGTCGAATGAACAAATTATCCAAGCAAGTGCATCCGTGCAGGGACGAATATATATCGACCAGCAAGTATCGAGCAAATTGTCATTCCCGTGCAAGCGGGAATCCAGCAAGCGTTCCGCTTGACCATCCACGCTTCGCCGTGCATCAATGTCGCTCCTTGCTGTCGCTCAAATGCGGTTCTGTCATTCTCATACTTTGTCTTGTCATTTCCATACATTATTTATTATTCCCGTGAAAACGGGAATCCAGAAGAAATGATAAAAACAAACTGGATTCCCAATCGAGTTGGGAAATGACGGGGGAAATGATAAAAGCTACAATTGCTTTACTCAAAAACATTTTTCAGCGCTTCTTTTGTCTCGATTGCATCGCTGTCGATTTGTCTTCGCAGTTCGTCCACGGTTTTGAACGAGCGGTCTGAACGAATGAATTTGTGCAGTCGAACAACAATGTTTCGCCCATACAATGCGCTTCCGTCGTGGTCGAAAATATGCACTTCGAACATCTTTTTCGGCAGGTCGAATGTCGGTGCATGACCTATATATACCATCGCTGCGCTTTCGATTTTATTTGGCAGAACAACGGCGGTCGCCCCATATACGCCATCGGGAGGAAGCAATTTTTGCGCAGGCAGTTCGAGGTTTGCCGTCGGATACCCGATGTGGTGGCCAAGACCTCTGCCAGGAACCGCTTTGCCCATTACGATATAACTATGTCCCAGAAGTGAATTTGCTTTGTCCAATTTGCCATCTACGAGGAGCTTTCGCACAACACTGCTTTTTATCGTATTGCGCTCGACTTTTATCGGCGGGATGATTTCTACATCGAAATCGTATTTTGCGCCGAGTTTTTCCAACGCTTGCGGACTACCTTCTCTGCTTTTGCCAAAATGGTGGTCATAACCAACGATGACATATTTCGCTCCAAGCGATTGCACAAGATACTGCGCCACAAATTCACTGTGCGATAGATTTGCGATTTTCTGCGTAAATCTTATGTGGACAATACAGGATAATCCCGATTTTCGGAGCAGCAATTCTCTTTCTGCAACTGTCGTCAGGACTGATATGTCGCCCGACAGCACAAGCCTTGGGTGCGGGTCAAATGTCAAAAGTATCGGTGAAAGATTTCTTTTTGCCGCGGCATTCGCGAGGTGTTCCAAAATAATTTTATGCCCACGATGAATTCCATCGAAACTGCCGATTGTTACAGCGGTCTTGTCGAATATCCGTTGCGGCTCATCAAGCCAAATTGTCCGTATTTGCGGTGATGCGAACATCTTGATAATTTAAACCTCAAATAATATCTGCTAATAATTATGAATTACCAACCAGCAAAATTTTTCCCGATATTAATGGTATTTCCTTCCATCAAAATCTTCTTTCAAGTTCACCTTTCTGCTCTGCTTCGTTCAAAAAATCGCTCAACTCGACAGCGAGTTTTTCAACATCTTCGACACCTTTTTTACGAGCCATTTCTTCGAGTGTCCCCCAAGCAGGTTCGCCGCAAACTATGCAGACAATTCCGCGCTTCGATAAAAATTTTACCGCGGCGGGATACTTTTCGACAAGGTCTTCGATTGTGATTTTTGGGTCGATTTCTATCATAGTTAATCTCCATTTTTTAATATCTTTTATCCTTTCGCACTGATGACGACAAACGAGCCTTTCCCGTAGCCATCGATGACGGACTCTACATTTTTCACATCGGGCAATGGATGAAATATTGTCTGAACAAATTTGAAATCGCCGAAGCCCGCATTTTTCAAATGTGATAAAACTTCGTCCGTCGAAAAAAATTGTGCTATTTTATAGAAAAGGCTCTCATTTTTGTGCTGCTGATAGAACTTTCCGATTTCACTTTCTCTATCCACGAAGCCGATTATTATGCGGCCATTTTTTTTCAGGATGCGATGCGTTTCCAAAAATGTTTTTTCGATATCGTCAACGAAGCAAATAGTTGTGACCATCAGAGCGAAGTCGAATATATCATCTCGAAGCGGGATTTTTTCTGCAATTCCCGCGGCAGCAATGATGCTTTTATTCTGATATGCTACTTCCAGCATTTTCATCGACGGGTCGATGCCAAATTTTATCCCGAGCGGTATAGCAAAACGGCCGCTACCGATGCCGATTTCAACACCGACACCGTCTGGAAGGATTTCTCTAATCGCTTTAAGTTCCGACAGGTATGCAAATTCATTCTGTCCGAACCAATCCTCATAGCGCTCGGTATATTTCTCAAATGGTTCTATTTTTGGCATTTTATCGCAATGTTGATTAAATAAAAAATAAAATCTACATATAAAAAATTAAAAATGGTTATCGTCTGCCTTTGCACGATTTGTATCTCTAAGTGGTGCTAACCATACTTTCATTCGCCGATTTAAGTGAAATATTAAAATAATTAGCGAAATCTTTTTTGCTGTATGTAATTCCCTATTATGTATCATTTTCTTATCTCCGCATCGAATTTTTTGCATAATTTTCGCACGATTTTTTCAAACATTTCGTTCACATCTTCATCGGTGAGTGTTTTTTCTGCTGAGCGGAATATAAAAAACAATCCCAGCGATTTTTTCCCCGCTGGAATCGGTTTTCCACGATACATATCGAACAAGCCGATTTTCTCTGCATCGGGGGCAAAATCTTTCGCTGCATCGAGCAATTTTTGTGCAGAAAGATTCTCATCCACGATAAGCGCCGCATCTCTCTTTATTGCAGGAAAACGCGAGAACTTTTTATATTCGGGTGTTTTCGTGAAAAACGGGAGCAGCGGCATAATTTGCAATAGCCCAAAATGCACGGGTGAACGCAGTTCGTAGTAATTCCACAATTTTTTAGCGAGTGTTCCGATGAAGCCGATTTCTTTCCCATCCGTGAAGATTTTTAGAAATGTTCCATCTTCGGCGAAGTCCGCAGTTGCCTGCTCGAATTGAAATTTTGTCCTAATATTTCCCGCCAGTGCTTCGATTGTGCCTTTGATGTCGAACAAATCGAGCGGGTCGTCGCTAAAATCCCATCCGACAGGATTTCTGAAACCTCCGCCGACGATTGTTAGATACATTTCTTCAGAATATTCGCCATCATCGGAATATCCGTTGTCGACTTCGAACAGCCGTATGGAACGCATCCCGCGATTAAGATTTCTCGCTGCAGCAGCGATAATCGACGGCAGCGGATTTGGGCGCATCACAGAAAAATCTTCCGACAATGGATTGGATAATTTCACCAGTGGTTTGTCCGCAAAAAATCCGAGTATCTCGCGTTTGCCGAGCGGGTCGGTCATAGCATAACGATAGCCGAGCCCCGGCAAAATATCCTCGAAAAATATCTTCAATCGGATTTTATCGGGTATTTCAGGTGGCAATGGCCCTTGTGCACGCAACTGCGCTGGAATATTCCACAGTCCGTAAATTCTGCCGACTTCTTCGATGAGGTCGATTTCTCGCATTACATCGGGACGAAATGTAGGAACTTCATAAGTCGTTCCACCCGCATTTTCCGAAAAAATGTCGAAACCGAGACCGATGAGAATTTTTCGGCAATCCACTCGCGGAATTTTCACTCCGATAACTCTTTTTACTTTTTCATCGGTCAGCGTAACTTTCATCGGCTCGGTAACTTGTGGGTATTCATCGACAGTCCTATATATTTTTTTTGCGCCAGCGAACTTTTTTGCCATTTCAGCAACGATATCGGATACTTTTGACGGAGCATTCGGGTCGGTGCCTTTCTCGAAGCGTGTGGACGATTCTGTAGTGAGTCCGAGAAATTTACTGCCTCTGCGAACTGTAATCGGGTCGAAATAGGCGACTTCAACGATAATATTCCGTGTGTTTTCATCTACTTCGGAATTTTTCCCGCCCATAATTCCAGCGACGGCAACAGGAGATTTCGGCGATGCAATGAGCATTATATCGTCCGAAAATTTTCGTTCTACATCGTCGAGAGTGAACATTTTTTCGCCATTTTGCGCCTGTCTTACTATTATCTCTCTGCCGAGTTTCGCTTCGTCGAATGCGTGAATCGGTTGTCCTGTGAGCAGCATCGCATAGTTTGTGATATCGACGATATTGTTGATGGGTCTCGTTCCGAGAGCGGCGAGTCTTCCGGTGAGCCACAACGGCGACGGCGCAATTTTTATACCTTCGATAAGTCTGCCTGCGTAGTGCGGACATTTGTCCGTGATAATTTTTACCGAAACTCCGCCGTCGTCATCGATTACATCGTCTAATTTCGGGATTCGCGGCTGCCATAATTTTCCGAGCATCGCAGCGATTTCTCGAGCAAGTCCGAAATGTCCATAGCAATCGGGACGGTTCGGCGTAACTTCCATCTCGTAGATTGTTTCATCGTTCCAGCCGAGCAATTTTTTCAAATCCGCACCGCTCTGCGCATCGTCGGGAATTGGGAACAATTTATCTTTCGGAAAGCCGAGACCAATTTCCACCCCGGAGCATAGCATTCCCTCGCTTTTTTCACCATCTATTTCTGCAATACCGATTTCTCGTCCGCCAAAGATTTTTGCGCCAGGCACAGCAAAAGCGGCTTTTGTCCCGACTTTAACATTCGGTGCACCTGTGATTGTGGTATATTTTTTGTCTCCGCACAAAACAACACATTTTGCAAGTCCGCTATGGGGCGCGTTTTCCTTGACATCCATAATTTCGCCGATGAAGATATCAGAAATCCACTCGCCAGGATGTTCGATTGCTTCGACTTCTGTTCCTGTTAGCGTGAATTTTTCCGCAAGTTCTTCGGGAGAATATGGGAAATCGAGCAGTTCACTAAGAAGTTTGTAACTCGCTTTCATCGTTATTTACCTCGCTTTCTGCAGTGTTTTCGGGGGTCGCTGTATCGCTTTTTTCGGACACCATTTCATCCAATATTTTGCAGGTTGATAATAAAAATTCGATTGTTTTTTCCCGTCGCACTGTGCTCTTAAAATCCTCATATCGCTGGGGGTCTTCTGTGAATGTTTTCTGCACCTCATCGGGATTTAATCTCATCGAATAAGCCCAATTGCGCATCGAATCGAGAACATCTTGCTCGGAAGGCTCGATGGACTCCGCATCTGCAATGGCATCGACAATGAACTGATATAAAATTCTCCGCCTAATTTTTTCGTTCACTTCATTCATAATATTTTGCAACTCATCCTGTGGAATTTTTGAAACATTGAGATTTTCTTCGATGTATTCATCGACCTGTTGTTGTTGAAATTTCGGCGGTATCTGCACGGGATTTGCTTCTATAAGTGCATCGATGAGCCTTTCGAACACCATATCATTCGATGTCTGCGCTTTCTGTGCTCGTGCGTAATCTGCGACTTCTTTTCTGAAATCTTCTGCTGAATATCCGTCCTGCTTGCCGATTTTCTTGAAAAATTCCGCGTTTAATTCAGGCTTAATTTGTTTGAAAACATTGGTAATTTCAAGAACAAAATGTCCTTTTCTACCCTGCAATCTACGGTCTGGAAAAGAATCGGGGAAAGCCATATCCTTTTCGAGCATATCACCCATCGACTTGCCGATTAAGTCGCCAAAATGGTTTAGGAATTCTGGGTCATCGAGAGGGATAAGCATAGGAGCAGGTTCCTCGTTTCCTGCGGAAACTTTTACTTCCACATAGTCGTTTTCTTGAACGGGTCTTTCCTGCGGCTCTAATGTGGCATTTCGCAGTAAAAACTCTTCTATCATATCATCTACTTCTTCATCTGGCACGGGTATTAGCGGGCGTTTCAACTCGAAATCTTTATATTTTTGCAGTTCTATTTTCGGCTTCAATTCAACATATATCTCGACATTAAATGGCTTGCCGTCGGAAATCGGTTCGAATTTCGGCTCGTCCATAAACAGCGGTTTTTCCAGAGCAGGCTCTTGTTTTATCGCTTCTTCGACGACTTCTCGGATGAAATCCATAGTCAAATCGTTTTTAAAAGCATCGCCATATCTTGCGATAATCACACTTTTCGGCGCTTTACCAGGGCGAAAACCCGGTATCGATATTTTACCTGCATTTTTACTAACCATTTCATCAAGTTTCCTTGAAACCTCTTCATTAGAAATTTCACCTTTGACAACGATGCTTACCGCATCGAGACGATTTAAGATAACATTCATCGAATACCCCCGATATTAGTTTTTATTTGTTGTTTTTAGTGTTTAGTTTATCCGTCTCTACTTTATGTGGCGCAAAAAAATACTTTTAATGTTCGCTTACTTTTAGTATCGACTTGCAATTTAGATATGAGTTGCATTTTTTAAAAG
>JALTEE010000057.1 GCA_027007865.1 bacterium | reverse complement strand
AAATAAAATAGCATAAACAAAGGAAGGTAAAGATGGCAAATAAGAAAAAAATAGATAGAAACAGGAAACGGGAGCATCATCGTCGGCACAGAGCCTGCCCATTCTGCACAAATTCCGCTCTCGAAATCGACTATAAAGATTTCGACCTTTTGAAACGATATGTCAGTGAAAGGGGCAAAATTGTTGCCAGACGCAATTCCGGCGTCTGTGCAAAGCACCAACGAAGATTGGCAAAAGAAATAAAACGCGCACGCTTTTTAGCGCTGATACCGTATGTAGTATATACATATAGATAGAGGTGAAAAATGAAAGTTATCCTGACAAAATCGCATAGCAAACTTGGCACGGCAGGAAATATAGTTGTTGTCAAAGACGGATATGCCCGCAATTTCCTAATCCCGCGTAAACTTGCGATTCCTGCTACATCAGGAAATATGAAACAAGTGAAACAGATAAAGCATCGTCAAATGACAATCGAACAGAAGCGGAAAGAAAAAATGCAAATTCTTGCAGAGAAGTTATCTCGTGTATCTGTTGACCTTGTCGTCGAAGTCGATGATGAAGATAAACTTTTCGGGACAGTTACTCAAGGACAAATCGCAGAAGCATTGCAGAAACAGGGATTCGACATAAACAGAAAACAGGTTGCCCTCGACGAACCAATAGACAGTTTAGGCGTGTATAATATTCGCATCGACCTGCATCCAGAAGTCGAGAGCAGAGTCCGAGTGTGGATATTAAAACACGAGCAATAAAATTAAAAGAGAAATTTTCTAATTTACATTTCTTAAAATACTTCATTGAGGGAGATGCAATTAAATGTGGGGATTATTTTGGAGATTATATGCGGCACACCTATTTGCAGATTTCCCCCTTCAAACATCTGCCATTCTGTCGAAAAAAAATAAACTCAAAGGGATTTTTATTCATTCTTCGCTCGTGCTCGCCACATCGGCAATGGTTGTTATACAAGGTGCGCTTTTTCGACCAATTCTGTTTCTAATGCTCGCAATCGTATTCGTTCTTCACTTTCTCATCGATTGGACAAAATCGCTTACGGGCAAAGTTTCTGCGAGACTTGGATTACTTCTCTTTTTCGCCGACCAAATCGCTCATATCGGGGTAATCCTTTTCGTATCTGTCATTTTTGGCTGGGAATATTTTTATGGACCTGTTTCGCCGTTTGTTCGACTTTCACTTGCCATTTTTGCAATTTGGGTCGCTCCTGTGACAATACATATTGTCAAGCAAGCCATAAAAAATGCCGATGAAATTGGGATATATGTCGAGCCATTTTCAAAATTCGCAAAACTCGAAAGAACGCTGCTCTTTGTTGGACTATCATTCAGAAACATTCCGATTTTTATCGCCTGCGTTCTCGCTGCAATTATCATAAGAGCCCTACTGCTGCTAAACGAAGAAAATGTTCCTGTTCCCGTTTGGGAATGGATATTTGTTATTGTATCCGCTGTGGTTGGAAGATTCGTGGAATACGGAAGTTTAATATAGAGAAAGCATTCCTATTGGCTATCATCCCGCCAGAGCGAGACTACAATCTTGAAATTCTGGATTTTTCACTAATATTTTGTATTTCTGCCCAGAACTATTACGATATCATATCGGAATTTCTTACTTTCTTGCAAGAGTTGCGTTCCGGGAATTAACTCCGCTATTTTTCGTGCTTGTTCTTTAAATCCCGGTTTATAATAGATTTTTCCCTTGTGCAAATTTCTTTCTCTTTTCGAGTTTCCCACATCTGCGACATTATAGCCATTTCTTTTCAGGAGCGAAGAAGTTTTTGCAGCGAGTTTTGGAATTGTTGTGCTGTTTAAAATTTCAATTCTCAACCGTGATTTCGACACATTCTTTTGCATCGTTGTAATACTGGTCTGCGATATTTTCGGTAGATTTTCTTTTTCAAGCAGTGCAATATCATAAGGAGTTCCTTCGCCCGCGTCCGTGTGGAAATAAATTCCATCGTCCGTCCAGCAAGGTCCGCCTTCGCCTCTTGTCGGCGTATTCGTCAATTGCGTCGGATATGTGCCATCATTTCTTACAACCCAGATATCGCTTGCTTTCGATTTGTTGTCCACTCGGCAAAAAGCGAGCCATTGACCATCGGGAGACCACACAGGTGTAATATCGCTGCTCCCCACGGGATTTGTAACTTGATTTCGCTGACCTGTTTCCGCATCGGCGAGCCAAATAGACCAACTCGCTCCATCGAACAATGAATATGCAATCTTTTTACCATCGGGAGACCACGAGGGCATCATTCCATAGGTTAAAATTCTATCGCTGCCGTCCTGCACATTACGAATTATTATCTGAAATTGTTCTGGCGAGACCTTTGAAATCGGCGGCACGATATACATAGTCCACCAGCCGACATCGATAAAATTTGTTCGTGTATATGCAACTTGCGATTCGTCGGGAGATACCGCAGCATCGAAACACATCCCATCTTTCGGAGCCTTGATAAACAATACAGGTTTGCCTTCCGAAAGTGTCAACTTCCAAATCGCGACCATTTTATCCCTGCTGGAATCGAACAAAATATCCTGTCCATTGTTTATCCACGCAGGCTTAAAATCGAGCGGTGCATCATCGGTAAGCTTTGAATATGTCAACCGTTGACCGACTCGAAATATTAGTTCCATATCAAGTCTATCATCCGCCAGAGTTGCGATAGCGAATGTCGCTCCCGAAACAGTGGGGACAAAATCATCGGCTGAGCGGGAAATAATATATTTATAAGGTAGTTCAGCGTTGCTTACTTGCTCTGTTGTTGTTTGTGCAGGTCGAGGCGCTGGATTTGTCTGCGCATATACCGGTGTCGCTGTCTTCGGGCAGGTCGGACACTGCGCAAGAAGTGTGAATAGTAAAAATGTAAGTAGAATTTTTCTCATACTCGCTAAATTTCCCTAAGTAAAAGAAGGGGGCGTTTTATACGCCCCCGAGTTTTCCGCTTTCATCACGGGTCGTATATCATCACATCGTCGGGCATTGTGAAACAAATGTCGCAACCAAAAGGCTGTGCATTACATCCATTCCCGGAACCGCCACAATTGAAGAAGTCATCATGTCCACGAGGTTCCCAGGTATCCTTTCCACCCTTTGCGAATTGAAGTTGCTTTTTCAAATCCTTCATACACATCGCTCTCACTGCAGCATCATCGTTTCCGCATATAATAGCAGCCTTTGTTACAACCATTCCGCTATAACTCAATGTCGCTACATAGCGTCCTATCGGGACATTGCGGAACATAACCATCTGGTTGCCCATATAGAGCGAAACATTCTTTGTTTCATAGAAACCTTCTGGTCCCCAGACTTCCAAAATTGCTTCACAGCCGTAGAAATAAGTTAGGGGCATTGTGGTAGTAACACAAACATCCAATTCCCCGAACGATTCCGGCTGACATGCCTGTTGTGTGCCACAGGCGCATCCCGACACAAACACCAATGACGCCAACACAGCTGCCAGGAACAGCACGCGCAAGACCTTCATTGCAGACCTCCTTTAATAAGGTTGTGGATTGTTAACAAATTTTTATACTAGCGCTCCCAACTACCTACATTAGTAAAAGATAGAACAATCTTCTATAAAAAAATATAACATCTCACAGGCAAATACAAATTTAGAGATAAAAACGAC